>JAUWNF010000422.1 GCA_030612785.1 Phycisphaerales bacterium | reverse complement strand
GATAACTTCATAGAAACTAAAGTGATATGACGCGCCGCGGGGGGGGGTACGTGGCCGGAGCGGCGGCGCGGCGGTTTCGGGAAGGCGCGGCTGGTGACGCAGCGCGGGCGGTGGCTCACGGCAGGGCCGGGGATGCGGTGTGCGGTGTGGATTGCCGCTGCCGCCGTGGTAGTAGTCGCATTTGCGACGCTGTCGCGCCGCGCGCCCATCGCACCGGTCATCATCGCAGACAACGCATACCTTTTCCTGGCCGCCGACCGGCTGTACGAGGGCTTGGGCCTGACCACACCCCCGCCCCGCGCACCGACGGAGGCATGGGACTGGCAGCGCGATTGGGCATTCCTGACGCAATGGCCGATGGGGTACCCGCTGGTGTTGTACGCGGCCCGCGGTTTGCTGGGTGTGCCTACGGTGCGTGCCGCGGAAGCGGTGAACTTGCTCTGCTGCGGCGTGGCTTTGGTGGGATGGTTCGCGTGGGTAAAGCGTGCGGTCCCAGCGGGCCTTGCCGGGCTTCTGTTGGCCGCTGTGGCTGCGGGGTGCTCGGTCTCGGTTGCGATGTTCGTCAACCCTTCGACCGACACCATTCTCGTGGCGGGGCTGCCACTCGTGCTGCTCATGGCCAACGCGGCAATCGGCGAACCTGGACGCGAAGGTGGTGGCGTGTCGTGCCGGCATACCATGCTCCTGCTAACGCTGACCGGTCTGGTCGCCGGGGGACTGTTCTGGATTCGTTATGCGAGCGTGTTCGTGCCGTTGGGCGTTTTCGGATATCTGCTCGTCGAGCGGCGGCTGCGACACCGGCTTGGCCTTCGGCACATTAGCGTGTTCGCGCTAGCCGCAGCCGTTCCTATCGCAGCTTTGCTGATTGTCAATCGCACGTTCGGGGTCGGGTCGTCCCAGGCCCAGTTGAACTTGGGGCAGACTGTGGGGTTCGACTTTGCGCCCGGGCTAATCGGCGAGGCGTGGTGGAAGTTCACCGAGTTCGGGTTCTACAACCATCACGGGTTCAGCCATTGGACGTTCGCACTCTGGCCTTTGGCTGTCGTTGCGGCAGCGTTGTGCATTCGCCCGGCGCGCCGCGCGCTGCGCTCGTTCAGCTCGAGCCCCGCCGTGTGTCTAAGCGCGTTGGTGGCGGCGGCGTTGCTTGTGGTACTGATCGGAGCGACGACGTTCTTCTCCGCCAAGTTCGACTACGCCGCCCTGGGGCGCTACTATCAGCCGGTCAAGCCACTGTACTTTCTGCTGTTTGTGGGCCCAGTGCTGCTGATTCCCCGCCGGGTGATGCGTGGTGGGGCTTGTGTGGCGTTGCTCGTAGCCTGCTCGTGGCTCGTGCAACAGGAGTGGCCGAGGCCCTACAGACGGTGGCTCGCGGCGAATTACCGGGAGACCCCCTACGGGCGCCGGGCGATGTACTTCGAGCCGAACAGCACGGCCCTGTACAACTGGCTTGAAACGCAGAAGGCCGACGACCTGCTCGTTTGCAGCAACTTCCACGACGACATCGCGTTGGAGACGTGGATTCCCGCCTGCCCAACGCCGAGGAACGCGGTGGAGTTGGAAGCATGGATCGAGCGGGCCAAACGGGCGCGCGGCGTCGCCGACATGCGCGTGCTCTTCGTGCTGGATCCGGAGAATCACGGGCGGAGCTACTTTCTGCCGCCACCGGGGCAGTTGGTGGAAGCGTTCGACCTGGTTCATCCTCCGAACGTGCCCCTGGCGATTGCCCCCTACGTTTACGAGCCCCGGCCCCTAGGTCCACTGAGGATAGGTTCCCGTTGAGCGGCACGACGTGCTCATTATGGTTCGCGACCGTTGCGAGGCTGGGGCGGCAGTACTGGCGAACGTTTTTTTGCGTGCGTCGCCCGGCGGCGCGACCTACGTTACCGGCCAACCGACACCGCGGGTGGTTCTTAACCGCAACCGTTCTGATCACGCTGGCCGGCGCGGGCCTGCGCGCGTCGTTCCTCAACCATCCAATGCGTTACGACGAGTCAATGGTCTATTTCGAGTACGTGGTGCATCCGCTCCACGATCTGGCAACGCGCTACAACCGAGTGCAGAACCATCTGCTGCACACCATCCTGGAGCACGAGGCGGTTCGGGTCGGGGGCAACTCCCCGCCGGTACTTCGATTGCCGGCGGCCATTGCGGGAACGGCGCTGATTCCGCTCGCCATCGCTCTGGGTTGTGCGGTGACGCGGCGGCGGGCCTACGGTTTGCTCGCCGGCGGGCTGGTCGCGGTGTCTTCGGTGCTGGTGGACTACTCAGCCAACGCGCGCGGATACACGATGGTCTGCGTTTTCACTCTGAGCATGTGCCTTTGCACTCTCGGATTGGTTCGACAGCCGCGACGGCGCCGCTTGTGGCTGCTATGGGCCTTGCTGGGTACCCTGGGAGCGTTCACCATCCCGACGATGTTGCTCCCGGTGGCGGGTCTGGCGGTGGTCATCGTGCTCGACGCCGCGGTTGCCCGGCATCCACGGCGCCGGCGCGTACAGTTGGTGCGACTGGCGGTCACGCTGGGAACCTGCGGCCTGCTCACGTTTCTGCTCTACGTGCCCGTAGTCGTGCGGACGGGGCTGTTCACGATGCTGGCCGCGCGCCACGCAGTGCATCACTACGCGCAAGCCTACTTCAGTTCGCCCGCTTACATTGCTCGGATGACCTGGCAAGACTGGACCCGAGACGCCACGCTGTCGGCGCTGCTCCTGCTAGGTCTCGGGCTGGTGCTCGGGCTGGTGCGGGCTTTGCGTCAGCGCTCGGCGGCGTGGGCCGTCCCCTGGGGCATGCTGATTGTGGGCGTATTCCTGGCGGTACTTCTACCGGTTCAGCCCTATCCGCGGCTGTGGTTGTATCTGCTCCCGGTGGTGCTGACCTTTGGCGCGTGCGGGTTGGTGTTGATTGAACCGCGCGCGCTTCGCCGGTTGGCCGTCGCGGTGATGGTGGCATCCGTGACGGCCGGAGGCTACCAGGTGAGTCGGCGGGAGTTCCTGGCGGCGGAGAACCCGCCCACACTCGTAGACGCCGAGTTGGTGGCCGATGCCTGCGCCGATTGGCCTGATCGGGAGTTCGGCTTGATCATGCTGCCCATTACCCCCGCGGTGCACTACTACGCGCATCGTCGCAATCTGCCCCGGCCCGCTCATCCGATCGACCCCCGCGTGCGGACGACCTATGTGGTGGTCAACGGGCCCCAGTCGCTTGAGGACGTCCTGGCGGCCAAGGGTGGTACGTGGCTCGCTGAGTATGGAACGCCCTTTCTCTACAAGACCCTGCCGCACTCGCGCATCTACCGCATGGAGCGAATGAACTCCACCAATCAGGTTGCGGGCGTGATCGGGCAGGCAAAGCGCGACGTTCCCGATTGACAGCAAGCTGGGAGGCGACGACGAGGGATCATTTGCGGGGCACTATGACGGCGGTGCCTGGAGCTGGACTTTGGCCGTATGAAGCCGACCGTCACGCTCGAAGGTGACCTCGACGACGTCGCCGACTTCGTGGCTCTCGAGGGCGTCGAGCAGGTCATTGCTGTCGGTGATAACCTGCTGATCGATCTTCTTGATGACGTCGCCGATCATGTAGCGATCGCGCCAGACCTGGGTGATTACGAACACGTACAGATTACAGACCTGCTCACGGACAGAACCTACATTGCCAATACACAGCAAGTGGCAGGAGGCGGGGCCGGCGGATATACGGTGAACTTCGCGGCTTTCCCGGAGGGGCATCCCCTGTGGGGGTCGCCGTTTGTTGGGATGAATCCGCCGGCATCCGGCGGCTCATAGCCGCCCGCAGGACGCCCAAGCATCCCATGGGGGGAGCCGGTGTCAAGCCCTGGGCCGACCCAAGGTAGTGTTTTTATTAATACACAGGGTGTAACTTCTTGTGGCACAGGGTGATACGCATT
>JAUWNF010000183.1 GCA_030612785.1 Phycisphaerales bacterium | reverse complement strand
TTTGATCATGGGACCAACCCCGGAGATGGACGACGTGGACGCGTTGACCGTCTGGCCCTACGAGTTGCCGGACATCAACCGCCCGTGGATCACTCAGGCCGAGAGTATCGCCGCGCACGGTGCGTCGGGTAACTTCGCTGTCGCAATCGACCTCACCGCAACGGGCACCGGGTTTTCCGGGGCTACGCCTGAGGGGCGTCAGTTCGCCGCTGGTAATCGTCAGACTCTGAGGGTCACCTTCAACGAAGATCTGGCGCCGATTCCCACAGGTGCAATTACGGTCACGGCAGTCAACGCCGGGGGCGTGTGGGTCGTGCCCGACGCCAACATCACGCTGACCAACTACGGCACGCACGCCGAAGTGGACATCGACGTGAACCCGGTGCTGGCGGACCAGGATCGCTACGACGTCGCGTTGAGCAATTCCGGCCCGACGGCTATCACGGACGTGGCGGGCAACCCGCTGGCCGGCGATAACGACTTCCAGTTCGCGCAGCTCGTGGGTAACACGGTGATCTTCCCGCCGTTTACCCGGTACTCGGTTGACGCGATTGACGTCTCGAGTACCCAGGCCCAGTTCGGTCTCGCAGCTACTCCAGCGAACTTCCAGTTCGACGTCGTTCGGTTCCCGCCGTTCACCGCAGGCTGGATCACCGCCTTAGACGTTTCAACGGTTCAGTCCAAGTTCGGCAACACCGTGCCGTGATTAGGCTAGTGCTCCTGCCGACTGGTGGCGGGATGTTCCCGCCACCAGTCGGCTTACCAACGACAGGACAAACTGGAAGTTTCGGGTTTCATTCTGTCGGTCGGAAAGACATTTGGTGAGCATACGCCCGCCCGTGGCCGCTCAGTCACGGGCGGGCTTTCTGCGCGGGGCAGAGCATCGCGAGTGCTGACGAGCTTCCCTCACCAACACCGGCCTCGTGGTGCCGTTGTTTGTAAGTCCAACAACGTCATCGTAGCGGATTAATGAGGATTTAAGCACGCGCCAATCTGGATTGGATCACCTCGAGGAGTTGATCGAACGCGTCGGCGAACGCCTTGACTCCCTCGTTCTTGAGTTGCTCGGTGACCTCTGCCATTGAGATGCCCGCCTGCTCCAGTCGGGCCAGGCAATCGCGGGCGGCGTGACCAGTCGCGGTTTCGGAGGGCGTCCCCTTCGATGTCGCCGTCGTCGGGGCTGGCGTGTGCCATAGACCTCCAGGAGCACGCGGCGGTAGGGCTTATATTCATCACTGGTGACCAGCAGGGGCCATTGAGGGTCAGTCCGTACGGCCAGTTCGCCGATCAGTCGACGCACCGAGGTCAAGGTACGCTTACCCGGCACCACCGCGAGGGCGAATTTGGTCCGGGCCTCCAGCGCCACATGGTCCCAGCAATCACCCGGAACGGCGGGCCGGGACCGAGAAAAACGGCATGCGTGGTTTCCCCGCGGCGTCAAATCCCTTATGCTTGCGGTTTGGGTATTGGCCCGTTGGGTGCGCCGTCGAGGGGCGGCCTGCATCGCGGTGGGCATATTTCGTACGATTGAAAAGGTGGTTCAATGATGCGTGCAATGTTGGTGGTGGCGATGCTGGCGCTGGTGCCCAACGCTTGGGCGGAGGACAAGGCCGAGGGGGAGAAGCCGGCCGATGACGGGCTTCATCCGCGCGTGAAGATGGAAACGACGCTCGGGGACATTATCCTCGAAATCGACGCCGAGAAGGCCCCGATTACGGTCCAAAACTTCGTGCGCTACGCGCAGGAGGGGTTTTACGACGGTACCATCTTCCATCGCGTGATGCACACGTTCATGATCCAGGGCGGCGGGTACACCCCGGAAATGGAGAAGAAGGAAGGTGTGCGTCCGGGCATCAAGAACGAGTGGCGAAACGGGCTGAAAAACGTGCGCGGGAGCATTTCGATGGCCCGCATGGGCGGCGACCCCCACTCCGGCAGTTCGCAGTTCTTCATCAACGTAGTGGACAACGCCAATCTCGATCAGCCGCAGCGCGACGGTGCCGCCTATGCCGTTTTCGGCAAGGTCGTCGAAGGCCTGGACGTGGTCGATAAGATTCGCGATACCGAAGTCACCACTCATCCCAAGCTTCGGATGGGCAAAGTTGTTCCAGCAGAGCCGGTGATTGTCAAGGCCGTCAAGATTGTCAGTACCTACGACGCCGAGAAGGTGGCGACGAAGGTTGCCGAGGCGACATCCAGGATTGAAGTGGAGGCGGCGGCGGCCAAAAAAGTCGCCGAGGAAGCTGAAGCCAAGGCCCGTGCTGAACAGGAAAAGGCTCTCCAGGAGGTTATCAAAAAGGTGGAAGAAGAAACCGGTAAGAAGATCGAAAAGACCGCTTCGGGCTTAGGGTACGTGGTTCTCAAGGAGGGTGAGGGGCCCGCGCCGAAGTCCACCGACACCGTCGAGGTGAACTACATCGGTTGGCTGCTGGACGGTACGAAATTCGACGCCTCGGCAGATCACGGAGGCCCCGCCACGTTTCCGCTCAATCGGGTTATCCCCGGTTGGACCGAAGGCGTGGGCATGATGAAGATCGGCGAGAAGCGCAAGCTGATTGTTCCCGCCGAACTGGCGTACGGCAAGCGCGGCCGCCCGGGGATTCCGCCGAACTCCACGCTGGTCTTCGAGATCGAGTTGCTGAGCATCAAGGAGCCCCCAGCACGCGAAGAATAGTAGTGCTCTGTCACTAATGAGGCTGGATTGAAGTTGGCAGTGGGATGGCCCAACCACGGCCGGGGGATTACCCGGCGCCCGCCACCCACTTGAGCAACCACATGCATACCAGTCCGGCATAGGTGCCCAGCACGTAACCGGCAACGGCCAGCAACGCCCCTACCGCGGCCAAAGAAGGATGAAACGCCGACGCCACCACCGGGGCGCTGGCCGCCCCGCCGATGTTGGCCTGCGAACCGACCGCGATGAAAAACAGCGGGGCGCGGATGAGTCGCCCGACACCCAACAGCACCACCACGTGGAACGTCATCCAGACGAAGCCCATCAGGATGACGGCCGGGTGCTTGGCGATCTCGGCGAAGTTGGCTCCCGCGCCGATGCAGGCCACCAGCAGGTAGATCATCACTGAGCCCAACTTCGAGGCGCCGGCCCCTTCGAGATTGCGAGCCCGCGTGAACGACAACAGCACGCCGAGGGTGGTGACGATGATGAACTTCCAGGTTGAAGGCGGGATGATCTCGCCGATCGCCGGCACCTGTGCCCCGAGCGCGGTGCTGAGCCAGATGCCCGCTTCGTAGCTCAGCCAACTCCCCACGAACCCGAACGCGAGGATGATCATCAAGTCGGGCAACGCGGGTATGCGGGTGACCCGCTCCTGAAACTCGGTCATGTGCCGTTCCAGCTCCCGGATGGCTTGGGCGTTGGCCCCGGTCCATCGATCGATAGCATACTGGTGCACAGAGAGGTACAGCAGCGTGCCCATCCAGATGTTGGCGACGAACACGTCGGGAATCACCATCAGGCCCATCATGGCGTCGGAGGCGCCGGCGGCCTGCCCGAGGGCCACGAAGTTGGCGCCGCCTCCGATCCAGCTCCCGGCCAGAGCGGACATGCCGCGCCAGGCGTCCGCCGGCAGCATCCCCTGGCAGACGAACAGCGCGATCGGCGCGCCGATCACCACCCCGGTCGTCCCCGCTAACAGCATGACCACGGCCTTAGGTCCCAAGCGAACGATCCCCGGCAAATCCAACGCCAGGATCAACAGTAACAGGCTGGCCGGGAGTACGAAGGTCTTGATCCAGCCGTACAGCGGCGATTGGTCCGGGATGACCCCCAATGTGGTCAGCAGGGTCGGCACGAAGTAGCAGAACACCAACGCGGGCACAATCTTGAACATGCGGCCGATCACCGGATGTTGCGTCAGCCAGAAGATGAACGCCAGGACCGCGAACAAAACGGCCAGCACGCCCGCGGGGTCTTCGATGAGCGCTCCGGACGGAGCTGTCGTGGTAACCTCGGCGAACATGGCCGGAGTGATAGCGGATGGATCGCAGGCCGTCCAGTTGTATCGCGCCGGGTGGACCACCTCTTCAGGGCCTGTCGATTTAATCTGTAGCGTCGCCCCATTTGGGCGGCGCCCCGGCGGTTTTAGCCACCCCCAACGGGGGGCGCTACATCTGAGGTCGGGACGAATGACTAAACCGACAAACCCTCCAGAGGTGGGGGACTCACCTGAGGAAGACTAGCTACGGATCGCCACCCCATTAGCCCTAACATATTCCTAACATATGGTCAAGCACGGTACCCGAAATGTGAGTGGGGGGTGGCCTACCCGTACTTGACAGAGGAACCTGGTGTTAATATGGTGTTTGGTTTGCGACCCTGTCGAGGGTGTGTACGCGCTGTCGAAGGCAGCCGGCACCCGAGAAGGTCGCTTTTTCAACCGCAAGCGTAAGAGTTTTGGTATGGTACCGGTAAAGAAGACCTCCAAGTGTTGTAAACGTAAACGCCGTTCGCACCTCGCGCGGAGGGCGGCGGCGCTGACCGCGTGCCCCAAGTGTGGCAAGGCCAAGCTACCCCACTGTGCGTGTTCGAGTTGCGGTTTCGTCAGCGCGAAGCTGATGTTGCCCATTCACGAAGAGGAAAGCTAAGGAGGGCCCATGCCCTATAGAATCGCCGTCGATGCGATGGGGGGTGACCACGCTCCGGGCGCGATTGTCCGGGGTTCCCTCCAGGCGCTGGAGGACAACGGTGATTATGAGTTGTTCCTGGTCGGGGACGAAGATAGAGTGTGCGCGGAACTCAATTCGATCGGCCCCGCCCGCCCCGAGCACATCCACGTGATCCACGCCTCGCAAAGGGTGGACATGGACGAATCCCCCATAGAAGCTCTGCGCAGCAAGAAGGATTCGTCGCTCGTCCGCATGGTCAACCTGGCGGTCGAAGGGAAGGTCGATGCGGTAATCAGCGCCGGCAACACCGGGGCGTGTGCGGCAGCGGCGCAGTTGAAACTGCGGCCCTTGTCCTGCGTGTCCCGCCCCGGCATTGCGGTTACCATTCCCTCATTCCACCGGCCCTTCGTGCTCTGTGATGTCGGCGCGAACATCCAGGCGAAGCCGCAACACCTGTATCAGTATGGGATTATGGCGGCGGTCTATTCGCAGACGGTGCTGGGGACAGAGCGTCCACGGGTGGCCCTGCTCTCGGTCGGCGAGGAAAGCCGCAAAGGCACCGGGCTGGTCAAGCAGACCCACGAACTGATGAGCAATGACGCGACGATTGATTTTGTGGGCAATGTGGAGGGGCGGGACCTTTTCCAGGACAAATGCGATGTGGCCGTCTGCGACGGGTTCGTCGGCAACATCGTCCTGAAGTTCGTGGAGGGGCTGGCGGAGGGGTTGTTCGACACCATCGCGCATGAGTTCGAGGACGAAGAGCCGGCGGCGAAGAAGAGGTTCGGGGCGGCCTTGGAACGGGTGTGGACGCGGCACGACTACAGCGAATACGGCGGGGCCCCGTTACTGGGAATCAATGGCGTGTGCATCATCTGCCACGGCCGAAGTGAAGAACGGGCCATTCGCAACGCGGTGCACGTGGCCGCCACCTTCGTACGGAACAAGTTTAGCCAACTGATCGCCGCGCGCCTCGGCGGATAACGACAGGGGTTTCACATGGGACAGCACCTTGGAGCTATTATTGCCGGTACGGGTTCGTATACTCCGCAGGAGGTGCTGGACAATGACTACTTCGCGTCGTATCTCGACACCTCTGCGGAATGGATCCTTCCCCGGACCGGCATTCGGACACGGCACCGGGTCGCGGAGGGCGAAACCACCGCAATGATGGCCAAGGTCGCCACGGAGAACGCGTTGGAAAACGCCGGGATGGCCGCCTCCGATCTCGACCACATCATCGTTGGAACCGTGACCGCGGACCGCCCCCTCCCCTCGGCGGCATGCGTGCTGCAGAACCTACTCGGGCTTACCGGAATCCCCGCCTGGGACTTGCAGGCCGCGTGCAGCGGGCTGGTGTACGGAATGGTCATAGCAGGCACGCTGATCCAGACCGAGCTGTACAGGAACATCCTGGTGGTCGGGGCCGAGGCCTTGACCCGGATCACCGATCCTGAAGATCGCAACACTGCCGTCCTGTTTGGGGACGCCGCGGCGGCGGTAATCATGCAGCCTTCGCCGGACCCGTCGCGTGGTATTTTGCACAGTCATCTCGGCAGCGACGGCAGCAAGTACGACTATGTATGGATCCCGGGCGGCGGGTCCGCGGAACCGGCCTCGGAGAAGACCGTCCACGAGCGGTTGCACTACATGAAGATGCGCGGGCGGGAGCTGTTCAAGTTCGCCGTCCACACGATGCAGGCCTCGATCGATCGGGCCTTGGAGGAATCCGGTCTCCAGGCCGACGATCTCAAGCTGATTATCCCCCATCAGAGCAACCTGCGGATTATCGAGTCGTGCCGCACGCGGCTCGGGCTTCCGCGAGAGAAAATGGCAGTTAACGTGGACCGTTTCGGGAATACCTCCACCGCTTCCATCGGTTTGAGTCTCGACGAGGCCTGGCGGGACGGCACTCTGAGCGAGGGTGACCTGGTCATGCTGGTGGCCGTCGGGGGGGGGATCACCTGGGGCGCCGTGATCCTGCGATTGTAAGACCCGATCGCCAGCACGGCCCTGGCCGCGTCCACAACGGCCGTGGTTTTGGGAGTGTGTCGAATCGGTGCTGAGGGACAACCTGAAGGAGCAACGGGCTGCGCTGGGGTAATGGCGTTTTC
>JAUWNF010000180.1 GCA_030612785.1 Phycisphaerales bacterium | reverse complement strand
GGTTGACCCCCTCGATGTGCTCCATCACGAAGTACCAGGTCCCTTTGCCACAATCGCAATCCAACACCCGGGCGACGTTTGGATGGTTCACCGAAGCCCCGGCGTGCGCCTCGGTCCGCAGGCGCGACACGGCGATGTCCTTCCAATCGTCGTCGGGCGTGCTCAGAACCTTGATGACGCAGAGTTGGTCGAGGTGTCGGTGCAGAGCCAGGAAGAGTTGCCCCTGAGCCCCGGCACCGAGCGCGCGGATGACCGAGTAGCGGTCCGTATCGATGTCGGTCCACTTGCCGGTAGTCGTCTCGGCGAGGGCCAGGACTTCGCGCCACTTGGTTCCCTCGGCGACATCGGGCGGATACGGGAAGACGAACCCGCACTGCGCGCACACCACCAGCAGGTCTGCGGGCCCGGACTCCGCCGGTGAACCCGCGTGACAGTGTGGACATGTCCACATCGACTCCGCCATGAACCTGTTCCCCCGCTGCCCGGAGCACGATCGCGTTGACGTCCCGTGCACTTCTGATCACCCCCCTTGTCATTTTACCCACGTTCACTAAGGTGGGAATAGGGTATCCGCCGTATCCCAACCGTGTTCCGGCGACACAGGCGACTCCATGTCCAGGCGTTTCTACATCATCGACGGGCACGCGCAGATCTTTCGGGCGTATTACGCGCGCATGGCCGGGCTGAACGCACCCAGTGGCGAGCCGACCAAAGCCACCTACGTTTTCTGCCAGATGCTCCTCAGCCTGATCCGCGATCAGCAACCGGACTACTTGGCCATGGCGTTGGACGTCGGTGCGGAAAACGTGTTCCGGCGCGAGATCGACCCTGCATACAAGGCCAATCGCGAACCCCCGCCCGAGGATTTCGCTCCCCAGGCGGACCGCATCGTCAGTATCGTCGAGGCGCTGAACATCCCGATCCTCCGGCAGAAAGGCTTCGAGGCCGACGACTTGATGGCCACGATTTGTGAAAACCTGGCCGACGAAGATGTGGATATCTTCCTGGTCAGCCGCGACAAGGACCTCGAACAACTCATCTCCGACCGGGTGCGGCTATACGATCCCGGGAAGAATGTCGTGATGGGGCGTGAGGAATTGCAGCGAGCCAAAGGCTACGCCCCCGAGAAAGCCGTCGAGATTCAGACGTTGGCCGGCGACACGGTGGACAACATTCCCGGTGTTCCCGGCATCGGGCCGAAGACGGCCACAAAACTGATCGCCAAGTACGGGTCGGCCCAGGCAGTGCTCGAACATGCCGATGAACTGACCCCGAAACAACGAGAAAACGTCAAAGCCTTCGCCGAGCAGATGCCCGTCACCCGGCAACTGGTTACGCTCCGCCGCGACGTGGAGCTCCCCTTCGATCTGCAACGGTGCTCGGTCGAGGCGATAGAACTCCAGAACGTCCGGTCGGTTTTCGAGGAGTTGGGCTTCAGGCGTCTGCTCCCGCGACTGGACGCGCTGCGCCGAGAAGGAGCCGCGGGGACCAGGGACCAGGGACCCGGAACTAGGAACCAGGAACTCGGAACTAGGAACTACCGCCTGATCGACACGCCCGAAGCCTTCGACGCTTTCGTGGGAGAGCTGTCCCGGCAGGAGGTCTTCGCCTTTGATACCGAAACCACCGGGCTCAATCCGGTGGCCTCTGAACTCGTCGGGCTCTCCGTTTCCTGGCAAGCCGGTCGGGGTTACTACGTTCCGGTTCGCGCCGCGGTGGGGCGCGTACTCGATCAGGCGACGGTCGTCGAGAAGCTGAAACCCATCTTCGAAAACCCTCGGCAAAAGAAGGTCGGTCAGAACCTCAAGTTCGACATTGCCGTCCTGCGACAGGTGGGCATCCACGTCAAAGGGATGTTCTTCGATACGATGATCGCCAGTTTCGTACTGGAGCCCCTGGGCAGGTCGCACGGCCTGGACGCGCTGGCGTACGATCTCCTCGGCCACCGCATGATTCCCATCAGCGACCTCATCGGTAAGGGCCGGCAGCAGTGTTCGATTGACGAGGTGGACACTACCCGCGTGTGCGAATACGCGGCTGAAGATGCCGACTACACCTGGCGGCTTTACGAGGTGCTCAAGCCGCAGATTGACGCGAGTTCCTTTACCAAGCTGTTCTACGAGACCGAGATGCCGCTGGTCGAAGTGCTCTGCGATATGGAGTGCAACGGGGTCGCCCTGGATACCGATCTACTCGCCGACTTGAGTGGTTCGATGGCCGACCGGCTGGCGGTGCTGACCCGCGAAATCCACACCGCCGCCGGACATGGGTTCAACATCGATTCGACCAAGCAGTTGGCCGGCGTGTTGTTCGACGAGCTCAAGCTGCCGGTGGTGCGCAAGACCAAAACCGGACGCAGCACGGACGCGGAAACGCTGGAGACGCTGTCACGCCAAACCGAGCATCCCTTACCGGTCCTGGTGCTGGAGTACCGCGAACTGAACAAGCTCAAGTCCACCTACCTGGACACGCTTCCGAAGATGGTCTGCCGCAAGACCGGTCGAATCCACGCCGGCTTCCATCAGACCGGGGCGGTCACCGGGCGGTTATCTTCCAGCGATCCGAATCTGCAGAACATCCCCATCCGCACCGAAGTCGGCCGCCGGATTCGCGGGGCGTTCGTTGCCGGTCGGCCCGAGCACGTGCTGCTGGTAGCGGACTATTCGCAGATCGAGCTGCGCGTGCTGGCTCACTTCTGCCAAGACGAAGCCCTCATCAGGGCTTTCCGCAGCGGTCAGGATATCCACGCCTTCGTAGCCGCACAGGTGAACGGCGTGCCCCTCGAACAGGTCACCAAGGAGCAACGCAGCGCTGCCAAGGCAGTCAATTTCGGCATCGTCTACGGGCAGAGCGCGTTCGGGCTGGCCCGGTCGTTGAACATCTCGCGCACCGCGGCCAAGACCTTCATCGACATGTATTTCATGCGTTATCCCGGCATCCGCTTGTTCATCGACCAGACCGTGGTTGACGCCCAGCGGGATGGATACGTCGAGACCATCCTGGGGCGCCGCCGCCCCCTACCGGAACTACGGGACGTAAGTCCCCAGCAAGTCGCGCTGGGCAAGCGTCTCGCGGTCAACACCGTTATCCAGGGCAGCGCCGCCGACCTCATCAAGCGGGCCATGATCGACATCCACCGCGAGATCGGAGCCACCAACCGCCCCAGCCGTATGTTGATTCAGGTCCACGATGAACTGGTCTTTGAAGTGCCTGAAAGCGAGGTCGAAGCCGAAGCCGAGATGGTCCGCCGGAAGATGACCCAGGCCATCCCCCTCGACGTCCCCGTGGAGGTTGACATCGCCTGGGGCCGAAACTGGCTCGAAAGCAAGTAGCAACGCCCCTGGGCGACTCGTCCGCGAACGCTGGGTGCCGGGTGGCATCTATGAGCAAGCCTCCGTCAATGGTTTTCGGTCGCCGCATCAGGTGCGGTAACCGCTCGGACGTGTTACAATACTGTTCGTGGGTTGTAGATGACCGACGCGCCGGGAGAATACCTCATGGCAGATTTTGTTCCCGAGCCCGATGTGCTGTCGCTCATTGTCTGCGACCAGATCATCACCGATCGGGTCACCGGCAAGGTCTCGCTGATCGGCATGTTCAGCGCCATCCACTCGCCCCGCTTTCCGGTGGTTCACCCGCAGACCAGCGTCTATGTCGCCTTGACCGACGGTCACGGCAAGACCCCCGTCACCATCCGCATCGTGGACGCGAACGAAGCCCGCAAACCTCTGGTGGAGGGTAAAGGCACTGTGGAGTTCAAGGACCCGCGGATGATCGCCAACCTGGCCCTCCAGTTTCACGGGCTCAGGTTTCCCGAGCCGGGGCAATACCGCGTACAGATCTGGTCCGGTTCGTCGCTGCTGCGTGAAGCCCGCCTGATTCTCATCAAAGCCGAACGGCCGCCCCGGTCCGCCGGCCATCCCGGCCTGCCGGGCTTTCCGCCCGCCCCGGACGAACCTCCCGCCCCGGAGGAGCCCAACACGTAACGGTATCGAGGCAGGAAACACCCGGTGAGCGTCACACGCATCGTCGATTTACGGAGCGATACCGTCACCCAACCATCGCCGGCGATGCGCCGCGCCATTGCCGATGCCGAGGTCGGTGACGATGTCCTCGGCGACGACCCCACGGTCATCGCCCTGCAGGAGAAGGTGGCCAAGTTGATGGGTAAGGAGGCCGCCCTCTTCGTCCCCTCGGGTTCGATGGCTAACCAAGTAGCCATCCGCGCCCTCACCGAACCGGGTGACGAAATCATCGCCCACCAGGACAGCCACATTTATCATTACGAAGGCGCGGCGTTCGCGGGGGTATCCGGCTGTTCGTTGCGTTTGCTGCCCGGCGAGCGCGGCATCTACACCCCCGAGCAGGCCAAAGGCGCCATCCGCCCAGGCGATTCGCACTTTCCCCAGACGCGGCTGATCGTGGTGGAGAACACGCACAACCGCGGCGGCGGTACTATCTGGCCGATGAAGCACATCCGGGCTTTGCGCGCCCTGGCCGACGAGCACGACCTCAAGATGCACCTCGACGGGGCGCGCTTGCTGAACGCCTGCGTCGCCACGGGCCACAAACCCGTGGACTACGCCCAATACTTTGACACGGTATCAATGTGCTTCTCGAAAGGTTTGGGTGCCCCCGTCGGCTCCGCCGTGGCAAGTGATGCCGCGACCATGCGTCGGCTCCACCGCTTTCGCAAGATGTTCGGCGGCGGTATGCGTCAGGCTGGAATCCTGGCGGCCGCCGCGATTTACGCCTTGGATCACAACGTCGAGCGCCTCGCCAACGACCACAAAAACGCCAAACGTCTGGCCCAAGCGATCAATGACATGCCCGGATTGACCGTAGACGCGGACGCGGTGGAGACTAACATCGTATACATCGACGTGGACCCGGTGTTGAGCAGCGCCGCCGACTTCACTGAGCGCCTCGACCACGCCGGCGTCCGCACGCTCCCCACCGCTCCCCACCGCTTCCGCGCCGTCACGCACCTGGACGTTTCCGCCGCAGACATCGACCGGGCGATTGAAGTCCTCAGGCACATATTGTCATAATCCCAACCGGGTCGAAACCAGCTCTGTCGATTCGATCTGTAGCGTCGCCCCTTGTGGGCGGCGCAGCCTCGTTTTTCGTCACCCACAAGGGGTGACGCTACAAGAGATCGGGCTGCCGGTTGCGTCGCCATGAACAATCCGGGTTAATCCGCCGGCAGTTTGCTCAGCGCCTCGTTGCTGCCGACCAGGATGAGGATGTCGTCGGGCAGGATGCTGGTGTCGGCGCTGGGCACCGAAAGAACGGACTCTGCGCGCGCCTGCCCACCCTCGTCGGTGGTGACGGACACCGTCCGTTTGACGGCGACCAGGTTAACCCCGTACTTGCGACGCAGGCCCAGTTCGAGCGGCGTCTTGTTATGGAACGAGGCCGGAGCCGCCGCGTAGATCATGCTATGCCCCTCGCCCAGTTCGATGTACTGCTGCAAATTGGGTAGCATCAGGCGGTGGGCCCAGCGCAAGGCCGACTCACGGTGCGGGCTGACCAGTGCATCCGCGCCCACCTTCAGCATGATCCGCCCCTGGATGTCGGTCTCGGCCCGTGCGTAAATCCGCCCGCCCTCCAGTTCCTTGAGCGTGGCCACGGTCAACGCCGCCGACTCGAAGTCCTCGCCGATGCCCACAATGGCGGCATCAACCCGGTCCACGCCCTGGGCCCGCAGGGCTTCGCCATCGGTGCTGTCCAGGCGCACCGCGAGGGTGACCTCGTCGCGGATTCTCTCCACCAACCTGGGGTTGCGATCGATCGCCACCACTTCCGCCCCGTTGGCCATCAAGGCCTTGGCCAGGTTCTCCCCGAAGCGTCCCAAACCAATGACCGCGAATCGCGCCATCGGCACACCTCACTACTTTACTTGGACTCACCCGATGACTACCTGCTCCTCCGGGTATTCGTATCGCACCGGACTCACCTGTCCGCCCAGCGCCCCCAGCAGCGTCAAGGGGCCGATACGTCCGGCGAACATGGCCAGCATGATGACCATCCGCCCCGCGGTCGTCAAACGCGGGGTCAGGCCGGTGGACAACCCTACAGTGCCGCACGCTGACACCGACTCGAAAAAGACGCTGGTCAGGCGTTCCCCACGCTCCGTCACGCACAACAGCAGTGTCACCAGGCTCACCAAAGCGAACATGACGATCACCACCACAGCCGCCCGGCGAACCGCCGCCCAGGGGATGGTTCGGTGAAAGCCCTCCACGTTCGCCCGCCCGCGCAGCGTGCTATACACGCCCAGGACCAGGACGGCAATCGAAACCGTCTTGACCCCCCCGGCGGTGGACGCCGGCGATCCGCCGATGAACATGAGCAGCACGGTCAGAAACGCACCGGCCGAGGAAAACGACTCCGGATCCAGCGCCACCGTGTTGAAGCCGGCGGTGCGCGTGGTCACGGATTGAAAGAGCGCCGCTGCGGCCCGTTCGCCCGCGGGCAGGTCGGCCATGGCCGGCGGCATCAGGCCAACCCCCGACGGCGCACGCCGACCATCTGTCCGCCAGTCCATCGACTCGAAAAAGAAAAAGGCGATCGCGGGGACAACGATCAACACGACCGTTGAGGTAAGCACCAGCTTGGTGTGCAGCGAAAGGGGAGGAAACCGCCCTGGTGCCCGACCGCGCGGAATCACGATCCCCTGGATTTCCCCAGGCGACTGTCGCCGCCCCACGCGCGCCCGCCCCACAGGCTACAGATCAGACCCCACGGGCACGCCCAGGCCCGCCCCCACGCGCGACGGCCTGACCCCCGCGTACGCCGGCCCCGCGCCGCGGGAG
>JAUWNF010000458.1 GCA_030612785.1 Phycisphaerales bacterium | reverse complement strand
CAAGCATGGCGCGAGTTCCGCGATCTGTACGTTCCGCTGCTGTACCGCTACGCGCGGGCGCCAGGGCTGTCACGCGAAGACGCGGAAGAGGTTCGCGATCAGTGCGATGGAAGTTCTGGACTGGTACCGGGTTCGGTTGCTGGACGAGGCCGAAGCCGTTTCCCCCTGGGGATACCGACTGGACGCCACGCCGCAGCCGCTGGCGTGAGATGTGCTTTCTGTACCGCGAACTCTGTGCGGCGCTCTCGCCGCGGCTGGGCTTGGCACAATCGCTGGAGCGCTGGCCGCCACTCAGCCGCGGCCTGGCCGAAACCCCACGCAAGCGGAGAAGGCAAGCTCTTTTTTAAGTTAACGCTTATGGGTGAGACTCCCCCGGGCTACTCGACTTGTGATCTGCTGCCGCGGCCCCGCCTAAACCACCGCGCCGCATCTCGACTCTACCTGAGGAGGCACAAAGATAAAACCTGACCGCGACTTTCCGATCCGGGCCGAGACGGTTAATCTGTGCGCCCGGACGGCGTGGAGGGTTCCGTCCAGGATCAGCGTCCGGTCCGAGTGACCCGGCCCGCGGCGGAGGAGCGGTAGGCTGGCGCCGGCACCCGGGTTCCACACTGCTTTTGAGGAAGACCAATTATGAGCGATGCGACGTCCGAGGGCTCCACGCGGGGCAAGGTATGCCCGCGGGACGGATGCGGTTACGCGAACACTTCCGACGCCCAGTATTGTGCGCACTGCGGGCAATCGCTGGGCAGTATCTTCAGCGAGGTTCTCCCTGCGGGCGTGCGTCCCAGCGGATACGGGGAAGACGCCAAATCGCAGAGGCGCTGTGACGATCCGGCATGCGGCTACGGGAACGCCTCCGACGCGCGCTATTGCGCTCGTTGCGGGCGCAAGCTGAAGGCGGTGCCCGCCGACCAAGGCGCCGAGGCGGAGAAACCCAAGAGCCCCCTAAAAGAGATCACGCAGCCGTTCGTTGACCTGATGCACGCCCCGCGGGCCCTGTGGGGCATCAACCTGGCGTATGTTATTGAGGGCATGGTCTACTTCGGTATGCTCGGGTACCTGGCCATGCACTTCTCGGATTTCATCTTCCAGGGCGTCGAGCATGCGGACGAGTATTCGCACACCATGGTGATGATGCTGACGGCAGGGATCACGATCTCCATGCTCTTGCTGGGCTTCGTGCCTGACAAGTTAGGAGTGCGGTTTGCGCTGATAGCGGCCTTCGCCTTCATGCTGGTCGGTCGTGCGTTCATATCAGGCGCGCCGAACCTGCTGGGCTTCGAACCCGCCCGACCAGGGGTTTTCGTCGGTGACAAGGTGAGCCTACACGTCACCAAGATCGATACCAGGGACAAGAACAAGGCAATCACCAAGGCCGCGGTGATCGCTAACGATGAAGGTGGTGCCGACGTCGATCGCACCTTGACGCTTGACCTTGCCGCCGGTGAGGGGATGGTGCCGACCAACGGGCTCGAGTCGCGGCTGGTCAAACTGAGCGAAGCCAGGGTCATCAAAGGCGAAGGAAACGCATGGGACGTGGAGTATGGAAGTGCCCCGGTCACCGCACGCCTGCTCATAAGTTCCGCGGAGGAGCTCGGCCTCCACCCAGGAGCCACCATTTCGCTGGACCGCGCCTACGTCACCAGACGCCAGGAACAGGATGAGGACAAGTCCATCATCCGAAGCCACTGGCTTAAGGACGTCGCCGCCGTCGACACCTTTCCTCTGGACCTCTCCGCGGGCGAGGGCATCATGCCCGATGCCTCTATCGAGTCCTGGGCGGTCCAACTGAGCGATGCCAAGCTGGTGGAGGGCGATGGGAAGGAGTGGCAGGTGCAATACGGGAATGGACCTGTCACCGCTGAATTGCACATAGATTCCGACGAGGAGCCGCCCCTCCGTGCCGGGGCGACCATTTCGCTCCACCGCGCCTTAGTGGTGAAGCGGAGGAAGAAGGAAGAGGAGGGCGACCGGTTCGTCATCCAGGTCCGCTGGCCTGATGACGTCGCCGCCATCGGCACCTCCGGCGGTGAGGAACAACGCGACCGCACGAAGGCAATCAGCGACGAACTGGTCCTGGACCTCGCCGCGGGCGAGGGGACCGCCCCCGACGCTACCCTCGAGTCCAAGCCTGTTCAGTTGGGCAAGGCCGAGTTGGTGGAGGGCGAAGGATCGGAGTGGCTGGTGCGGTACGGGAGCGGACTCGTTACTGCTCGATTGCTGATAGACTCCGCGGAGGAGTTGGGCCTCGGCGCCGGGGCGATGATCTCGCTTCGCCGCGCCGACGTGGTCAGGCGGAAAGAAGGTGGAACAGAGTTCATCATCCGGGCCAACTGGCCTGAAGACGTCGCCGCCGTCAACACCTTCGGCTGCAACGAGGCACCTTATCGCGCCATGGTCACCGCTCGCGAGAAGCTCCTCAGAAGCGATTCCAGGTGGCCGATCGCGGAGGAGACTCAGGAGGTCCGAGACGCGACACCGATCACCATTGCCGAACTTCGCGACATGAAAGACGGACCAGTCAACGTCATGTTGCGTGATGCCTACGTCACCTACGTCCGCAACGGAGGTTATTTTCTTCAGTCCGAGAGGGACGGTCCGGCGATCTTCGCTTTCATCAATCCGGTATGGTCGACGGTCCACTTGCTGACCATGCTGGGCATCCTACTGGTGGTCATCGGGTACGGCATGTACCAGCCGTCGGCGTACGCCGGTGTGCGGCAGTTCACCACTCCCAAGACAGCCGCCATGGGGTTTGCGATGCTGTACGCGCTGATGAACCTCGGCGCGTGGCTTCCGACCTTTGCGTTCCTGCTGCGTGACGAGCACTTCCTAGACCTTGGGATTCCCGGGACGTATTGGGTCTACACGGCATTCACGCTGATCGCGCTGCTGTGCACCATAGTCATCCTCACCCGGAAGACCATCGCGCGGGCCATCGCGCAGGCGAAA
This sequence comes from Phycisphaerales bacterium, assembly GCA_030612785.1. GTDB lineage: Bacteria > Planctomycetota > Phycisphaerae > UBA1845 > UBA1845 > JAAEQG01. Next base: position 677 of record JAUWNF010000458.1, on the reverse strand, counting down.
GAGGAGACTGCGGCCATAAAGGCCGCGAGCCCCGAATCCGAAAAGAACGGGAAACCGGCCGAATCAAAACCCACAGAAACCACTACCGGGGCGTCCACCCTGGCCGAGGAACGTCAGTGGGTTCCGGTGCATTTGTGGATCTTTATGGCATTCGTAATCGCGGCGGTGTGCTGGCGTGTTTCGAGCCCGTGGAACCTCTCTGTCGGCGCCGGCGTGACAGTTATCTGGATGCTCGTGGCGCTGTTCCCGCTAACCGCGCGATGGCTTGCGAAGCACCCGCTGGCGGATGCCAAGTTCTTCTTCTTCATCTTCGCGCTTATTCCGGTCCAGACGCTGTTCACCTACAACTGGTTTATCCTGCCGCAGTACATCTCCCGCTCCTTCGAGGGCTGGATCGGCGAATACTTCGAGATCGCCGCCAACGCCAACCCGTTGCTGATCTTCATCGCGGTCCCACTCATCGCGGCCGCGACGCAGAAGGCCAACGTCTACAAGATGATGATCTACGGCACGTTCATCATGGCGGCCCCGGCCTTCCTGCCGGCGATCGGTCCGTACTGGTGGACGCTGTTCCCATACCTGCTGAGCATGACCATCGGCGAGGCGAGGTGGCAGCCGCGCTTCCTCCAGTATGCCGCGGAGATCGCCCCGGAAGGGCGCACCGGGGTCTACATGGG
>JAUWNF010000104.1 GCA_030612785.1 Phycisphaerales bacterium | reverse complement strand
TAAGCCCACCGTATTCACCTTCGAGCAGTTGGCCCGCATGGAAATGACACGGCTTGAGGACGTGATGATGCTCAAGACCCACGAGCCTGACGAGAAGACCAGTTGGGAGGGGCCGTCGTTAGAGGCGTTGTTGGCGGCAGCGCAGATTAAGCCCGGCCCCATGACCCTGAGGATCGCGGCGGCGGACGGGTATGGAATCGAGTGCGCCCGCGAGGACCTGAAATCGGCCATCGTGGCCTTGAAGAATGGAGAGGGGCGCTGGTTGGCCGAGATCGGAAATGAATGCCCGGTTCGCCTGGTTCCGCCGGACAAGCCGGGCAATTACTGGGTCATGTATCTAAACCGCGTCACCGTAGAACCGGTCGGAGACCCTCGGCCATAGGTATGAGTCAATACCATCGCCATTATTTTTCGTTGCACGAGCTGCTGATGATGGCGGCTCTGGCTGCGTTGGGAGGTGTGTGCAGCGCCGCTCTGAGCAACATTCGGGCCGCCGTCCACGCGGTCGTCCCCTCGCCTATCGGGATGCAGCCGTTTGCGGGCATTCACGTGCTCTGGTTCGTGATCGCCGCGGGGCTGGTTCGCAAGCCCGGAACCGCCACGGTTACCAGTTTGCTTGCCGGGGCGGTGGAGCTTTTGTCGGGCAACCCGCACGGGCTGCTCGTGGTGATCTACAGTGGACTGGGTGGTGTCGGCGTGGACGCGATTTGGCTGATGCTCGGCGGTCGCGACCACCCCCTCACGTACCTCCTCGCGGGGGGCGTGGGAACGGCGACCAACGTCCTGGTGTTCGTGTTCGCGGCCTCGCTTCCTACCCAGGGCGCGGTGCTCACGGCGGTAGCCCTGCTGGGCGTCACCGCGTTCGTCAGCGGCGTCTTGCTGGCCGGTCTGCTGGGCTGGTGGTTACTACAGGCCCTTCGTCGGGCGGGGGTTGCCGGTGCCTCCGTACCCCAATGATTCGCTTCGATCAGTTCGGCTGGCAGTTCGGAGAAGCCCGTCAATGGGCACTCCGTGACGTGTCCCTGCACATCCAAGGCGGGGAGTTTGTGGCCGTCGCCGGGCCGAGCGGGTCCGGTAAGACAACCCTGGCGCTGGCCATGTGCGGGCTACTGGTCGGGCGTCATGCCGGCGTGGCCGCCGGGAGCGTACGCGTCAACGGCGCCGACGTCGCCACCGTGCCCCTGCACCGAACGGCACAAACGATTGCCCTGGTCCAACAGAACCCGGAAACGCACTTCGCCACGCTGACCGTGCGCGACGAACTTGCCTTCGGCATGGAGAATCGCTGTGTGGACCGCGCGGAGATTCGCACGCGCAGCGCCGAGGCCATGGAACTGCTGGGCATCACTCACTTGCGCGAGCGCAGCCTGGCAACGCTGTCGGGCGGCGAGAAGCAGCGCGTCGCGGTGGCTTCGATCGTGGCGGGGCAGCCTGAAGTTATCGTTCTCGACGAGCCGACCGCCAGTCTCGACCCGCAGGCCTCCCGCGAGCTGTTTCATTCGTTGGCGGACCTCTGCCGACGCGTGGGGCTGACCGTGGTGATTATCGAGCACAAGCTGGCCCAGCTCCTGCCGCTCAAGCCGCGCTTGATCTACCTGGAGAACGGTCGCGTGGCAGAGAACTCTCTCTTTGCAGAGAGTTCTCGGCTATCAGCTATCAGCTATCAGCCGTCAGCCGGAGTTGCGGCGGCGCAAAAGGAAACCTCCGCTCCCCAGCCAGGTCCGGCCGAGGTTCTTGTGGATGCGTCCCGCGTGACGGTGGAGTTGGACGGCCGGACGATCCTGAACGACATCTCTCTTCGGGTGCACCGCGGGGAGGTGGTGGCGGTCATGGGCCCGAACGGCGGCGGCAAGACCACGCTGCTAAACTGTCTGTTGGGGTTGATTGAACCGACCCACGGTTCGATCCGCGTGTGTGACATGAGCGTGACACCTGGCACGGTTTCTCAGTTGGCCCGGCAGGTCGGCGTGGTCTTTCAAAACGCCGACCACCAGTTGGTCGCCGATAGCGTGTGGGACGAAGCCCTGTTCGCCCCCCGCAACCTCAAGACGCTCGCAGCCGCGACGGAGCGGGAGGCGGATCGGTTGCTCGAACAAGCCGGCCTTGCAGATCGCAAAGAGGACCACCCTTTCCGGCTGAGTTGGGGCCAGAAACGGCGGCTTAACCTGATCTCCGCCATCCTGCACCGCCCGCGGCTGCTCTTGCTGGATGAGCCGTTCGCCGGTCAGGATTGGGAAAACGCTTCGTTCCTGCTCGAGGTTATTGCCGGCGTGCTCGGCGCAGGACCAACTCGCAACGGTGCCTGTTTGATGATTACGCACGATCCGCGGATCGTACTGCGTAGTTGCAGCCGGGTGCTGTTCATTGCGGACGGGCGCATCCTGGTGGATGCCCCCGTGCCGCAGGCTTTCGCCCGCTTGCTGAAGATGGGCCACGACGCGTACGTGCCGGCGGGGAAGAATTGAAAATTGAAAATTGAAAATTGAGAATTGAGAATTGAGAATGGGGAATGATCGTCGGAGCGACCTCGGCGCGCCGCGACGTCTCGCTTCCACGGGCAGGGCGAATCCTTTCGCCGGACAGGGGTGTGGTCGAGGACGCATCGAGTTCTGCATTTTCCATTTTCAACTTTCAATTCTCAATTTCGCCAGCGCCGCGGGTGTTCTCCGCCATCGTGTGAGCTGGACGAAAGGTGTGCGGTGAAGTTCCATCCCGGTCAATCGATGGTCCACGACCTTCACCCAGTGGTGAAGCTGGCCTGGTTGTTATGGGTGACGGTGGCGGTATTTGTCTTCGACTCGCTCGCCCTGCCGGTGATCGCCGTGGGTGCCGCCGTCGGCCTGTTGTGGGTGTCCGGGGTTGCGCCCTGGCGCATTCCCGGAATGCGCCTTTGGGCGGTGCTGGGAATCGGGATTCTGCTCACCCACGCTCTGGTCGTTCGTGAGGGGAACGTGATCGTCGGCCCCTTGACAGACCTGGGGCTCACCAACGGGGTGCGGGCGACGGGCCGGCTCCTGGCCGTCATCCTCATGAGCGCCCTGTTCGTGATCACGACCGAACCGTTCTCGCTGGCCTGCGCGTTGATGCGGGTCGGTCTGCCTTACCGTTGGGGCTTCGCCCTGGTGACCGCCTTGCGTTTGGCCCCGGTCTTTCGCCTGGAAGCCCACCATGTCTACCGCGCCCAGTTGGTTCGCGGGGTTGCGTACGACGCACGCGGGCCGCGTAAGTGGTGGCTGATTCTGCGCCACCTGTGTCTACCGCTGTTGGTGTCGGCCCTGCGGACGGCCCATGCGTTGTCCTTGTCGATGGAAGGCCGGGCATTTGGCCTGCACCCCCAGCGGACCTATGTGGGCGAACTGGTCACTACCCGCCGCGACCTCGTCGCCGGCGCGCTGCTGGCTGCTTCCGTCCTGGCGGGGATTGCTCGAGCGGTGGTCCAGAACGGTTGAGCACTCCTGTATCAGGCCGAGTGGGCGGACCTGAACTGGGGGCGGGACCGGAATGATTGCGGAAATCCGCCGTCTGTGCCTGAGTCGCGCTGGCGTTGCGGAGCGTTCATGGTATCGTCTTGGATATCCGACAAGAGTCTTTGAGGCGGGGCCATGGATAGAGCAACCGCGGAGAAACTCCTGGCGCTGGCGAGGAACGTAGTCGAGACCGAACTTACGCCGGATTCGTCTTTCGAGAACCCTCGCGACATCCCCGACTTCCCCCATGGCGGAGCGTTCGTCACGCTGAAGAACCGCAGCAGGCTCCGCGGGTGCATGGGCACCTTTGCCCCCAGGGACACCCTGGCCGAGACCGTCGCGTCAGCCGCCCGATCGGCGGCCCGTGACCCACGCTTCACGGATAGCCCGGTGACCGCGGCCGAAATGGGCGGAATTCGTATTGAGGTTTCCATCCTTAGCGAACCGCGCCCGACCGACCAGCCGGAGGCGCTGGAGGTCGGCAAGCACGGGATCTGGATACGCCGGGGAATGGCGTCGGGCTGCTTCTTGCCGCAGGTCGGCGGTGAGCGGGGCTGGTCGGCTGAGGAGTTCTTGTCCAATTGCTGTTCCATGAAGGCGGGCCTGGCCGCCGATGCCTGGAAAGACCCCGAAACCGAGGTTTTGCTGTTCACCGCAGAAATCATCGCCGAGCCGGACTGACACCGGTATGAGGGAAAGCCGAATCGTAGCGGTCAATCACGTCGAGATGGAGACCCGCGCGGGGTGTGAAGAGGCGTTGCGGTGGTTCTACACCGAGCTCGTCGGGCTGGACCTGATTGAAGAGCCGCCCCAGGCGCCGACGCGCGTGCGCTTTCGCTCCGCGGAGCTTGAACTCCGCTACAGCTTTCTCCCCCAACCGAAAGTCGAAAGTACGGCTCACCGGGTAATACTATTGGTGGACTCTCTCTGGGAGACGCGGAAGGTCCTTGCCGAGGCCCGGATTGCCTATACCCCCGTAACCGGCATAGCCTTCACCGATCGTCTCCTGTCCCTGCTCGATCCCGGGGGAAATCGCGTCGCCATCCGGCAGGCCTGGCGGTCGATTGTCTAGGTTGTGGCTCCGCGGGGAAGGCGTGGGCACGGTGTCTGAGGCGGGTTGCGGGTCCTGGTGAGGGCGCTTTTGGCGGGCTGAAAAATCCCGAAAAAACCACGTGACAAACCCTGAGGCGTGTAGTATACTCCGGCATCCTCGGTTTTCGGGGTTTTTCTGCATAGGTCGCCCACCTGCGTGAAGTCCAGTGTCCTTCGGAGTCCGGCCAGAGCGTGGATTTGGGCTTGTGAGCCTGTAAAACGCTTGTTGTGACTTCGAGTTCCCGGGGGCATCCCTGCTGCTTAGATCGCCGGCATCAAGGATAAGCGGTCGGTCTCGTGGGCGCTTGCCATTCGTCGCGGAGGGCACCGGCGGCGTTACGCAGTACTTCTGGGTTACTTGGCGTTTGGCAGCGGGAATGTGCAGAGCGCTTCGGTCCAAGCATAAGCCGATCATCGGGCTGGCCGGGGGCATCGGCGCCGGCAAGTCGGTGGTGGCGAGGATTCTGACCGAGCTCGGAGTTGGACTAGTCGACTCCGACGCACTCGGTCTGGCGGTGATGTCCGCGCCTGCGGTTACGGAGACGCTCCGGCAATGGTGGGGAGATTCGATTCTCGACGCGGCGGGGACGATTGATCGTCGGCGCGTCGGCGATATCGTGTTTAACGACGCGGCCGAGCGGATACGCCTGGAACAATTGTTGTACCCGAGTATCGCACGGGAGCGCGCGGTACTGGTTGAACGGTTCCAGGCTGACCCTGTGGTCCGCGCGATCGTGTTTGATAGTCCGTTGCTGTTTGAAACCGGGCTCGACCGTCAGTGCGACACCGTGTGGTTCGTGGAGGCGCACCGGGAGGTTCGCGCCCGTCGGGTGACCGCCGCCAGGGGTTGGACCCCAGAGGAGCTGGGCCGCCGAGAAAAGTTGCAGAAGCCTCTGGACTTAAAGCGGGCGAAAGCCGATTATAGTATCGTTAACAACTCCGACATCGACGATCTCCGTCTTCAAGTAGTTCGCTTATTCAACTTGGTACTCGAGCGGACACCGCGTGCGAAATCGTAGACGTTGTGATAGATTTTGGGAGACACCATTCCACTTGCAAGCATCTCCGATCCGGCCTCAGTTCCGAGGCCGGGCCGCGAGCGCGCAATTCAGGAGGTTTAACTGATGGCGAAAGCCGGCCAGACCCGTGCGAAATCAACTTCGAGGAAAAGGCCCCCTTCCTCGAGATCCAGTTCCACCGCGACCCAGGCATCGCCCAGGGCAAAAGAAGAGCGAACGTCCGCCAATAACTCCACCGACGGCGTCGAGGCGGAGGCGACCGTGGCGGACACGGCGGTGGCCACGGACGAGGTGTCCCTGGATGCCGAGACCCATGCCAAGTATGAACAGGTCAAGCGCGGCGAGATGCACATCGTCGAGTTGCAGAAGATGACCGTCAGTCAGCTACACGAGGTCGCCAAGAACGACGGTCTGGAAGAGTACGCCGGCCTGAAGAAGCAGGACCTCATTTTCCGCATCCTCAAGGAGCGCATCAGCCGTAGCGGAATGATGTACGGCGAGGGGGTTCTCGAGATCCTGCCCGATGGATTCGGATTCCTGCGCTCGCCGGAGTACAACTACTTGCCCTGCCCGGATGATATCTATATCTCCCCCTCACAGATCAGGCGCTTTGGGTTGCGGACCGGACACGTCGTCGCCGGGCAAATCCGACCACCAAAGGAATCGGAGCGCTATTTCGCCCTCCTGCGGGTCGAAGCGATCAACTCCGCCAACCCCGAGGACGTCCACGACAAGACCAACTTCGTGGACCTCACCCCGCTATTTCCCAACGAGCGTTTGATCCTCGAAACCACCTCGGAAGAACTCAACATGCGCATCGTGGACCTGGCCACGCCCATCGGCAAAGGCCAGCGTATGCTCATCGTGGCCCCACCGCGAACCGGAAAGACCGTGCTGTTGCAGAAGATGGCCAACGCCATCTCCACCAACCATCCCGAGTGCTACATCTTCATCCTGCTCATCGATGAGCGCCCCGAAGAAGTTACTGAGATGGAACGCGGCACCACGGCGGAGGTCATCAGTTCCACCTTCGACGAACCCGCCGAGCGCCACGTGCAGGTGGCCCAGATGGTCATCGAAAAAGCCCGGCGGCTGGTGGAGTACGGTCACGACGTGGTCATTTTGCTCGATTCGATCACCCGCCTGGCGCGGGCCCACAACACGGAAGTGCCACACTCCGGAAAAATTCTCTCCGGCGGTATCGATGCCAACGCCCTGCAAAAGCCCAAGCGCTTCTTCGGCGCCGCCCGTAACATCGAAGAGGGCGGTTCGCTCACCATCATCGGAACCGCACTGATCGATACCGGCTCGAAAATGGATGAGGTCATCTTCGAGGAGTTCAAGGGCACCGGCAACGCCGAATTGCACCTGGACCGCCGCCTGGTCGAGCGCCGCATCTGGCCGGCCATCGACATCCCCGGCAGCGGTACCCGCAAGGAAGAACTCCTCATGCACCCCAAGGAGTTGGAGTTGGTCTACCGCCTGCGCCGCGTGCTGACCGACATGAACGTCGTCGAAGCGGTCGAGTTGCTCCGCAACCGCCTGACTAAGGTCAAGACCAATAACGAATTCCTTATGACCATGAACCTCGCCTAGTCAACCGCTCAAGCGCCTGGCGCGACGATAGCCTTGCGCAGGGCGTTGAGTTCGTCGGGGTTGCACGGCTCGCCGGGGCAAATCAACAGCCCGTCGAAGCGGATATCGCGCAACGCCCGTAACCAGGTTTGGTCGCCGACGGCCATGTTCCAGGCGGCCGCGCCGAGACTGACCGCCGCCAGGCGATGCTGCAACGTGGTGATCCAGTCGGCTGGAGACCCGATCCGGGCACAGACGTCCCAGTCCAGCGCCGCCCCCACCAGGGACGAATTCACCCGGTCGATGAGTTCGCGGAATTCTGGCGGCGATAGCAGGAAGCGGTGGTGGCACGGCATGACCCCCGCCACGACGCCGCAGCGCTCAAAATCGCCGCGCAAGGCCTCCAAGCTGCGCCACGTTTGGTTGAGCGTCTCTTGGTAGGACAAACCGTTTCCGTCCGGGCCGACGCCCGCCACGGCGGGTATCAGGCGTAAGGTCCTCACCCCCAACCACCGGCAACGCCGCACCACGGCCCGGACCGCCTCGATGCTCCGCAGCCGCTCCCGCTCATTCGCAACTCCAAGGCGTACCGCGGGATCATCCGCGAGCAGCGCGGATCGTACAGGGATTCCAGACCGTTCGGCTTCACGAGTCAGCGCATGGCAATCCTCCTCCGACTCCGACAATTCACAGGTGCATCCTGCGCCAACTACGACCTCGACACCGTCAAAACCGGCTTCGCGGACTTGGATGAACAAGTCCGGCAGCTCCCGGCGGCGGTGAGTTCTCTCGATGTGTGCAACGATCAACATAACTCTGTACCTGATGCTGCTTGCGATGACCGTTGTCATACCGCCTGCGGCGGTACCCTGAAACCACTAAAGCAGACTCTTCTCGGACCAGCATTTACCGGCCACAAGCCTACGCCGGCCTGTGTGGTCTGTCGCACAATTCCCGGCTCCAGCGCCAGCAGGGTCGAAGTCCGTAACCTACATCAAGCGGCATAGGTTTGGGAATACCTTTCTAAAGTGTCTCTGAATTGGGATACTACCCACCCCGAGAAAGCCGTTTGACAAGCGAGATCTGTTAGGTATAATTTAGGTGTTGAAGTACCTATCTAGTGCCCAGGGAATCCCTTTTCCCGAATCCTGGGTATGGGGAATGTACCGATATGATTCTAATAGAGACGCTGATCCAGGCAAACCAGCGCGAGGTGAAACGAGGGAAGCCGTGCCATTTCATTTCAATTACATGAAAACGATCCAGGCGGTCGCGTTCCTCTTGCGTCAGGCAGGTCCTGCACGAATGGATAACTATATGCGCCTGCTCAAGCTGCTCTACATCGCAGACCGAAGGAGCTTGGAGAAGATTGGAAGGCCAATCACCGGTGACCAAGTGGTGGCGATGGAGCATGGCCCGGTACTGAGTCATGTGCTGGATTTGATTAAGGATCGTACTTTCGGGTCGCCTGAATGGGCCAGATTCTTCGAGAGAGAAGGTTGCAACATTCGACTGATCGACGATCCGGGAAACGGGGAGCTTTGTCAGTATGAGATCGATCTCCTCCAGTCGGTCTGGGATGAGCATCGCTTGATGGGTGAATGGGCTGTCGTTCGAGAGACGCACGAGTTTCCCGAGTGGAAGAAGAACGACCCTGGAACGTCGGTGAAGGCAATTCCTCTCAGAGATATTCTGGAGGCCGTTGGTCGAGAACAGGATATTGAGGAAGTCGAGCAGAAGGCACGGCGCTCCAGTGCGTTCAGGGCGTTCTTTGGGGGATAGGCGCTTTGTCTTTTGCTGCGGGCGATACGTTCAAGAATGAACCGGCACCATTCACGCCCTCTCACCTGTGGGTCGTCATATCTAAGCCAAACCTGTCGCCGGAGCAGATCGTGATAGTCAACCTGACTACCTGGTCGTCCCTGAAAAAGCATCAGCGTGTAGCATACGTGCTACTTGGAAGCTGTTTTTGAGCGTGGGTGTGGCGCGGGGATTGCAAGGTTTTATGGCGATCGGTAGAGAAACCTTGCAATTTCGTCAGCGCCTGGAGGCCCCA
>JAUWNF010000482.1 GCA_030612785.1 Phycisphaerales bacterium | reverse complement strand
AGGGGGGCTCGGGCAACCTGCTGCAGGCCATCAAGGTCAACAAGCTGGGGGACCTCTACCTGCCGGGCTCGGACTCCTACATCAAGACCTGCCAGGAGGAGGGTCTGGTGAGCGAGACGGTCCACGTCGGATACAACAAGGCCGCCCTGATGGTGCAGAAGGGCAACCCCAAAGGCATCTCGAACGACCTGAAGAACCTGGCCAGCCCGGACTACTACGTCGTCATCTGCAACCCGAACAGCGGCAGTATCGGCCGGGACACCAAGAAGATCCTGGAGCGCAGGGGGATCTTCGACGAAGTGGCCGAGAACGCCTTGAAGCTGACCACCGATTCGAAGGACCTGGTGAAGGTGCTGAAGAACAAAGAGGCGGACCTGGTCATCAACTGGTACGCCACCTCCACTTGGCCCGAGAATCGGCCGTACGTGGACGCGCTGAGCATCGATGGGCAATACGCATCGAAGAAAAAAGTCGTGCTCGGTCTGCTCACGTTCTCCAAACACCCGGACATTGCCAGGAAGTTCATGGCGTATGCCGCCTCCGAGAAGGGCAGGGCGCTGTTTGAGCAATACGGGCTGTTCGACGTTGAGTAGGCGATCAGGAGCCGGGACATGACCGGAACGAACCTGCTGCGGAATCTCAGGGAACCGATCACCAGGAAGATCGTCATCCTCGTGGTGCTGTTCTTCGGGGCACTGGGCCTGCTGTTGGCGCAGCACCACGTCGCGCATAGGTACACGTCGAGATGCCAAGAGGCCCTCGACAACCAGCATGCCAAGAGATCCCTGGGATGGATCATCCGGAAAAGGCTCGTGCAGGCCGAGTCCGCGCTTCACCAATTGGCGACGGAGGATGACGCCAGGAATGTTCGAGTTCTCCACGATCACATCGCGGAGCGGGTGGCATCCATAGAAAACGCCGTGACCGTCTTATCCAACGGCGGAGTCTACGAACACGTCATACGCATCAACTTCGAGAATACCGACGAGTTTCGGGAAACGATCTCCTATGCGAAGGACCGGAATGAAGGCATCGTTTTAGAGGCAATTGAGCTGGTCCCCAAGTTGATGGACCTGGAACACAACGTTGAGGAGTTGGCGGACGCCGTGCGCAAGCGAACGGTCGCGGAGGACGACACGAGCCGCCAGGCGTTCAGCGACCGGATCGCGCTGCACAGGAAGCAAGCGGAGGCGACGCTGCTGCGGTGCGGGGAGACTTCCAACAAGATCCACCGTGACACCAGCCAGGAGCTCGCCGCCATCGAGCGCAGGAGCATGGAGCTGGCAGGCCGCGTTCGGCTGGCCGAGTACGCGACGGCCGGCATTCTCGGCCTGCTCTGCGTGGTTGTCGCCGGGATCACGCTGCGGCAGATCGCCGGCATCCTCGAGGAACGCAAGGGACTCCTCGGCGACCTGCGCAAGCACCGCGACCATCTGGACGAACTGGTTACCGAGCGTACCACCGCATTGAGTAAAACCAACGAACAACTTCAACAGGAAGTCACCGAGCGCAAACAGGCCGAGGAGGCGCTGCGGGAAAGCGAAGAGCGTCTGAAGGCCTTATTGAATGCTAACCCAACTGGAATTGTGGTTATCGACGCGGAAACACATGAGATCGTCGATGCCAATCCTGTTGCGGTCAATATGATCGGTGCCTCAAAAGAGCAGGTCCTTGGTCGTAAGTGTCACAAGTTCATTTGCCCGGCGGAGTCGGGACAATGTCCGATTACCGACCTGGGACAAGAAGTGGACAATTCAGAACGCGTTCTAATCAGGGCTGATGGCGAGGAGGTGCCGATTCTCAAGACCGTAGTCCCGATCGTCCTCGACGGCCGCGAGTGCCTCCTGGAAAGCTTCATCGACCTCACCGAGCGTAAGCGGGCGGAGCAGAGATTGCGGGAATCGGAGGAGCGTCACCGGGCCATCACCGAGACCGCCCAGGATGCCGTCATCACGGCCGACGCCGAAGGCAGTATCCGCTTCTGGAACACCGCGGCGGAGAAGATCTTCGGGTTTAGCGCCGCGGAGGCCGTGGGCAAGAACATGATGGAACTCATTGTCCCGCCGCAGTACCACGAGGCCAAGCGGAAGGGGCTGGCCGAGTTCGGCCACACGGGCCACGGGGCTGCCATCGGGCAAACACTGGAACTGACGGCACTACGGAAGGACGGGACTGAGTTTCTGATTGAGATATCCTTGTCCGGCTACAAGCGTGGGGACGACTTCATGGCTGTGGCCCTGATTCGCGATATCACCGAGCGGAGGTCTCTTGAGAGCCAGTTGGTCCACGTGCAGAAGATGGAGTCCATCGGGCAGTTGGCGGCCGGCATCGCCCACGAGATCAACACGCCGATCCAGTACGTGGGCGACAACGTGCGGTTTCTTTCCGATTCCATGGACGATCTGCTCCGACTCCTCGGCTCCTACCGTGATCTCATCTCCGAAGCCGCGAATGGCACGGACGCGGAAAACTGCGTGAGCAAAGCCGCGACGCTGGAGCAAGAGGCGGACCTGCCGTATCTCGAGGAGGAGCTGCCCAAATCGATCGCGCAGAGCCTCGACGGTGTCGGTCGGGTGACCAAGATCGTGCGGGCCATGAAGGACTTGTCGCACCCCGGCTCGGAGGGCAAGGAAGCGGTTGACCTCAACAAGGCCATCGAGAGCACGATCACCGTGGCCCGGAACGAATGGAAGTACGTGGCTGAAATGGTGACGGAGTTCGATCCTGCGCTGCCACCGGTGCCTTGTCTGGTCGGCGACTTCAACCAGGTCATCCTGAACATCGTCATCAACGCCGCGCACGCCATCGCCGGCGTCGTCGGGGACGGCGCCGGGGGCAAGGGCACGATCACGGTCGGCACCCGCCGTGACGGCGACTGGGCCGAGGTCTGCATCCGCGACACCGGGACGGGTATCCCGGAGGAACACCGCTCCAAGGTCTTCGATCATTTTTTCACCACCAAGGAGGTGGGCAAGGGAACAGGCCAGGGCCTGGCGATCGCGCACGCCGTGATAACCGAGAAACACGGCGGCACCATTACCTTGGAGAGCGAATTGGGCCAAGGAACGACGTTTATCATTCGCCTGCCGATTGAGTCCGAAGCAGCCACGGTAGAGGAGATACCACAGCATGAAGAAGCGCGTTCTCTTCGTTGACGATGGACTCAAGGTGGTCAATGAGTTTAGAGGTACGCTCCACGATATGCGGCATAGCTCGAACGGGGAACGAGACACTGTGATAACGACGTGAACTGGCAGGAAAGTTACAACGAACGAAGGAGTAAAATGATGACACCAGAAAGCAGAGCCCCGCGGGGCGGCGTAACTCGGACATGCATGACCGTCATGCTGACGGTCCTCTTTGCGGGCTCCACTCTTGGGGCGGATTTGGCGGAAGTCAGGGAGCGCGGCGTACTGCGACACCTGGGCGTGCCCTATGCCAACTTCGTCACCGGCAGTGGTGATGGAATGGACGTCGA
>JAUWNF010000137.1 GCA_030612785.1 Phycisphaerales bacterium | reverse complement strand
CCGACGTGAAGGCCTTGGCCCTCACCCCCGGCCGCATGGTGCTCACTCAAGCGGCGGGGCTGTTCTTGTTTGTGCCCGAGTTGCTGGCCCTCACCGGGCCGATCCCCTGGTGCCAAAACCTCCGCCTGCGGATGATCTTTCCCTAAAATTAGGTGTCATTCCGTGCCGCGAAAACCAGCGATGAACCTCGCGGCTTGACCCTTCGGCTTTCACAACCCGGTACTCTCAAGTAAGAACCCATCCCCAACCCTTTGATCACAAACCCGCCCTCGGACGGGGCCAACCTGCCCTTCGGTCTTTGAACGAAGAATTCGGCATTTGGCACGGTTATGGGGCCTCGTTCTTCTGGCGTTCGGTGGCCAATGTATCGTAGGTTTCGTTCGGGCCAACGTGCCCCGGCGCTAAACGACAACCGCGCCACCATGGGGGATGACGACATGGACGACATCGCACTCCAACTCGACCAGGTTCGGCAGGAAATCGCCCGTCTGTTGAGCAGCTACTCGAACGCATCGACGGAGCGAAAGCAGGAGATCCTGACAGAATGTGATCGCCTCGGTGGCGAGGTCCAGGAACTGGTCGGGCTACTCAAACTCAGCATCCGCAAGGTTCTGAAGTTGACGTCCCCGCAGTATGAAGGACCGTCGGCCGAACGGGACCATCTCGAACAGCTCGCCCAGTACGGGTTGCGGGTCGCCCACTGCGCCGGCGAGGAGGTGTCCGCCGCCATCCGCCTGATCCGCCAGCTCCAAACCAAGCAACTCACCGGCGAACCGTAGCAGAGTAAGGTGGGCAGCTCGCGGCCGGGGCCGGCGTCCCCGCCGGCCGTTCGGCCAGCGAGACGCAGGCCGCTACCCCGTCAGCAGCACCATCAGAGCGTTCTGGGCGTGGAGGCGATTTTCGGCCTCATCGAAGATCACCGAATTCGGCGTTCGCGAGGTCTGGTAGTCGATCTCCTCACCGTAGTGTGCGGGCAGGCAGTGCAGAATGAGGGCCTGCTCGTCGGCGACGGACATCAACTTCGCGTTAACCTGATAGGGAGCGAAGGCCTCCTTGCGTTTCTCGGCCTCGTCCTCCTGGCCCATGCTGGCCCACACGTCCGTATAGATCACGTCCGCACCGTTTGCCGCCGCCAACGGATCGGTCTCCAGGGTGATCCTAGCGCCGGTCGTCCGGCCCATCTCTTGAGCCTCTTCTACGGTCGCCGGCAGTGGTTGGTACTGCTCCGGTGTGCAAATGGTGCAGTGCATACCCACTCGGGCCGCACCATACATCAGCGAATGGGCCATGTTGTTCCCGTCGCCGACAAACACGAACTTCAGGCCCTCCAGACGGCCCCTCTTCTCGTAGATCGTGAGCAAATCCGCCAACACCTGGCAGGGATGCTCCTCGTCCGAGAGGCCGTTGATTACCGGTACGGTCGCATACTTCGCCAGATCGACGACGATCTCGTGCCCGAACACCCGGGCCATGATGATGTCCGCGTAACGTGACACGACGATGGCAATATCTTCGGTAGTCTCCCGCTCACCCAGCTTGATGTCGCTCGGGGACAGGTAGATGGCATGACCTCCAAGACGGGTCATGCCGGCCTCGAACGACACGCGGGTCCGCAGCGACGGTTTCTGGAAGATCATCGCCAGGGTCTTGTCCGCCAGCAGCTTCGGCTGTTCGTTACGATAATAACCGAGCTTCAGTTGCTCAGCGGTCTTGAGAACCTGCCAGATTTCTTCGGTGGAGAAATCCTTGAGCGAGACAAGGTTTCTGCCTTTGAGATTCACAGACATGGTGTTAATCCACATTCATTCAGGTATGTAATGATTTGTTTCAGAGTATCCGATTCTCACTCGAACGGGGTAACGCCGCGCTCACTCGTGCCGGCCAAGACACGTTTGATTCGCGCTAGTAACGCGGGAGTTTCTAAGGCCTCGGCGACGGCCGCAACATTGGCAAGGATGTGATCCCGATCCAGATCCGGGCACGCTTCGACTATCGAGACAATATCATCCCAGTCCCTCGGGCGCTGCGCAACCACCTTCATAATGATCAGATCTTCCGCAGTCGGCAGGGGAACTGACACCCCCGCAATGTCCTTCCAACATCCCCGATCCACGATCTCGCGCTCGAAAGGCAGCAGACCCAGGACAATATCAACGTCAATCGCCGTCTCCTCATGGCGCACGAGCAAAACTCGCGCTTTCCGGGCAAAGGCCAAACAATCCGGGCGCCGCGCATGGAACCCGAACCGTGCTCCCGCCTCCAGAAAGGATTGCCACTGCTGCTCCTCGATCAGAACCAGTACATCAACGTCACGCGTGGTCCGCGGGCGCCCCAGCAGCGACACCGCCACACCGCCGACGAGCACGCCGGCGACCTTGGTGTCACGCAACCACGCTGCCAGGTCACGCAGCACGCGCACAAACGGTTCCGGTGGAACAGCGCTACTCATGCCATACCCGTCGCAAATGACTCCAGCGCACGCGCACGGCCTCTTCCTCCCTTTCGCGCCGCGTATCATCCTTCAACGCCAGTGCAAAGCCGATAAGCGCAGCCGTCTGTCGTAACTTGACGTCCAGCGGCGTGTTGCGCAGCTCCTCGCGCTCGGCCTCGTTCACCAGTTCCCAACGGCGACGGAAAGCTTCGGCGTCCGCCTTGGTCAATGGACATCTGGTCCAAGCGGTCTCTCCGTCGGCTCTGTCGATCATAGCACTAGAATACCACACATTGCGTCTAACCTGTACAGTGAATCACGTCTCCAGATTCTCGGCCAACCACTGGATCCGCCGAACGATGCGCCGGCCCACCGACTTGTCGAGCCGTTCTAATTCACGACTCGCCGACTTCAAAACGTGAACGGCATACATAAGGGCTACGCCAATCCAAGTCGCTGCACCAGTTCTTCAATCGGCTCGCCGCGCTGCCCCCGGGCAACGGCCTTCTTCTGGCGCAAGAGTCTATCACGCAAGGATTTCTTCATCGTTAATCCTTCGTCAGGGTCACCGATCAGTTCGAGCAGCTTCTCTTCGATTAACCCCGCGATCATTTCTCGCAGTTCCTCTTTCGTCATTTGAGCGACGGTAGTAGCCATACACTTCTCCTTCGATCATTGACGAGTCGCCCACCTCCTCGGGAGGTGAGGACGTAACGCTATTGGACGTAGGGCAGCCTGTCCACACCCCTAGTATAGTAACCTTTCGACTCCAATCACAAAAGGACCTTCTCGATCCGTTCGAACGCCCAATCGAGGTCCTTCTGTTCCACAACCAATGGCGGGGCAAAGCGCATTACCTGCTCGACGGTGTCCTTGCACAGAATGCCCTCGTTCATGAGTTGCTTGCAGTAGGTCTTGGCTACGCCGGCCGACTTGTGAAACTCCACACCGATCAAGAGGCCTTTGCCACGGATATCTTTGATCTTATTGCCGCCAATGGTGCGCAAGCGCCCCATGAAGGTCTGACCCACTTCGTGGGCCCGCTCGGCCAGCTTGTCGCGCCGCAGGATGTGCAGGGCGCTCCGGGCCACCGCACACGCCAGCGGATTGCCGCCGAACGTGCTCCCGTGGTCACCAGGGTTGAACACCCCCAGCACCTCCTTGGATGAGAGCACCGCCGACACCGGCATCACCCCGCCGCCCAACGCCTTGCCGAGGATGAGCACGTCCGGCTTGACGTTCTCGTGATCGCACGCGAACACCTTGCCGGTCCGCCCCAGGCCGGTCTGAATCTCGTCGGCGATGAACAACACGTTGTTCTCGTGGCAGATGTCCAGACACGCCTTCAGGTAGCCGTCCGGCGGGACCACGACGCCGCCCTCACCCTGAATCGGCTCGACCAGAAAGCCGACCGTGTTCGGAGTGATCGCCGCCGCCAGCGCCTCGGCGTCGCCGTAGGGGATCATCTTGAAGCCCGGTGTCAGCGGACCGAAGCCGTCTTTGAACTGCTCGTCGCGCGAGAAGCTGACGATGGTCACGGTACGCCCGTGGAAGTTGCCGTCCACGACGATGATCTCGGCCTTATCCGCCTCGACGCCTTTGACCTGATATCCCCACTTGCGGGCGGCTTTGATGGCGGTTTCGACGGCCTCGGCGCCGGTGTTCATGGGCAGCACCATGTCCTGCGCGCAGAATGCGGTGATCTCCTGGCAGAAGGGGCCGAACTGATCGTTCTGAAACGCCCGCGAGGTGAGCGTCAGGCGCTTGGCCTGCTCCAGGAAGACCTCCAGGATTTCAGGGTGCGAGTGCCCGAAGTTCAGCGCCGAGTAGGCGCTGAGCATGTCGAGATAGCGCTGGCCCTCGACGTCCTCGACCCAGGCCCCTTTGCCCTGGCGGATCACCACCGGCAGTGGAGCATAGTTGTTTGCACTGTATTGCGACACGAGTTGGTCATGCTGCTCTGAGGTCAAGCGCGACGATCCAACGACACCTTCAACCGCCGATGAAGCTGCTTGAGTCATTTTGTGTCACTCCTTCCTGTTGGAATCTGTCTCTGATGGGTGGCATGGCCAAGGACTGCCCTTCAAAACGTCACGATTCAGGCGACGATCTTTCGAGGCGGTCCTTGGCCATGGCGAAAGCCGTCCAGCTTTCGTGCGCTTTTTCATGGCCAAACTCCGTTTCCTGCTTCCCCGCGCCTTCGTCTTCGGAGCGACGCTGTTCGATGTTAACCCTCTCCCACAACGTTTGGCCATGCCACCCAGGCGGCCTTCACGCGACCACTTTTTTGATGGCATTCGGCAGAACTTCCTTATCGTGCTCCGCCAGTTCATACGTCACCCGCGTGTGGGGTTGCTTGATCTCGATGAGCTTGGCCAGATCGATCGGCGTGCCCACGATCACCACGTCACAGGGCACCTTGGCAATGGTGCCCTGCAAATCCTTCATCTGCTGCTCGCCATAGCCCATGGCCGGCAGGATGTCGGTCATGTGATTGTACTTCTCGAACACCCCCTTGATCGAGCCCTGGGCGTAGGGTCGCGGGTCGACGATCTGGGCCGCACCGTTGTTCCTGGCGGCGACGTGCCCCGCTCCATAGCGCATCTCACCGTGGGTCAGCGTCGGGCCGTCTTCGACCACCAGCACCTTCTTGCCCTTGATGATGTCGGGGTTCTCCACGGTGCACGGGGAATCGGCTTTGAGGAGGGTAGCTCGGGGATTGATCCGCTTGCAGTTGGCCTCCACGATGGCGATGTCCTTGGCATCGGCAGTGTCCACCTTGTTGAGCACGATGATGTCGGCCAGACGCACGTTGGTCTCGCCGGGATAGTAGTTCAGCTCGTGTCCCGCCCGGTGCGGGTCGGCCACGGTAATGTACAGGTCGGCCTTGAAGAACGAGGTGTCGTTGTTCCCGCCGTCCCAGAGTACGACGTCGGCCTCGGCCTCCGCCGCCCGCAGGATCTTCTCATAGTCCACCCCGGCGCACAGGATGGAACCGGCGGCGATATGTGGTTCGTATTCCTCACGCTCTTCGATGGTGCACTCGTGCTTGTCCATGTCCTCGAGCGTGGCGAACCGTTGGCAGATTTGCCTGGTCAGGTCGCCGTAGGGCATGGGGTGTCGGCAGACCGCCACCTTCTTGCCCAGCCCCTTGAGGATTTCCAATACGCGGCGGGAAGTCTGGCTCTTGCCGCACCCGGTGCGCACGGCGCACACTGTGATGACCGGCTTGCTGCTCTGGAGCATGGTGCGGTGCGGGTCAAGTAGCGTGAAGTCGGCCCCGGCGGCGTGCACGCGCGACGCCTGACTCATCACGTAGGCATAGGGCAGGTCCGAGTACGCCAGGGTGACCAGGTCAACGTGGTGTTCCCGGATCAACGTCTCCAACTCATCCTCGGCCTCGATGGGAATGCCGTTCGGATAATCCGGGCCGGCCAGCTCGGGCGGATACCTCCGCCCGTCGATATCTGGAATCTGAGTGGCGGTGAAGGCGACGACTTCCACCGTGGGGTCGTTTTTCCAGACCACGTTGAAATCGTGAAAATCTCGCCCCGCCGCACCCATGATGATCATCTTCGTCTTTTCTGCCATCGCTATCGTCTCCGTGTCTAGACGGTTGGTTACGAAACGCAGGCGCAAACTCCACGGTTGCGCGTATCCACAACAGCTTTTGAATCGTCAGGAAATAGACGGGGGATGGGCGCCGCGGTTAACTCATCTGCGCTCCGCGGTGGATGTGGTCTTCTCGAGTGTATTGCGGTACCATCGTGTCACACCACCTTCCAAAGACCAACTGTCAAAGAAAGCAGCGTTGCCCCGAAAGCTTCTTCGGGAAACCAGCACCAGAAGCTTACCTGATTCACCGCGCTTTGACAAGCCTGCCTTACAGGTTCTTCAGCCGTTGCTCTTTGTCGTAGGTTTGTAGGGCGGCGAGGAGTTCGTCGAGGTCGCCCTGCATGATTCGATCGAGGTAGTGCAGGCTCAGCCCGATGCGGTGGTCGGTACAGCGGTTCTGTGGGAAGTTGTAGGTGCGGATCCGCTGGGACCGGTCACCGCTGCCGATCATGATTCGGCGTTGCGCATCGCGGGCCTGCTGTTGCGCCCGGTGGTGATGTTCGTAGAGTCGGGTGAGCAGCACGCGCCGGGCCTTGGCGCGGTTCTTGTGCTGCGATTTCTCATCGCGCATCGAGACGGTGATCCCCGTCTCGAGGTGTTCCAGACGGATGGCCGAGGACACTTTGTTGACGTTCTGCCCGCCCGGTCCCCCTGCCCGCGAGACAAATTCTTTGACCTGCGTGTCCCAGTTGATGTCCAGGTTGATCTCCTCCGGCTCGGGCAGGATCGCGACGGTCGCCGCGGAGGTGTGAATCCGCCCCTGGGCCTCGGTCTCCGGCACCCGCTGCACGCGATGGCCCCCGCCCTCGTAACCCAGGTGCAGGTAGACCCCTTCCCCTTTCACGCTCAAGGTGGCTTCTTTTAGTCCGCCCATGTCCGAGCCCTGCTGGTCCAGAACCTCGACCTTGAACCTCTTCTTTTCACAGTAACGCAGGTACATCTCGTAGAGGTCGCGGGCGAACAAAGCTGCCTCCTCGCCTCCGGTACCCGCACGGATCTCCAGCAGGACCGAGGAGACCGCGACGTCCTCGCTGGTAACCAGAGTCTCCTTCAGCGATTCCAGTCGCCGCTCGTACTCCTCTTCCAGTGGGGGAATCTCCTCCGACGCCAGTTCGCGCAGCTCGGCGTCCTGCGCGGGATCGGCGCTCAGGGCGCGGGCGTCAGCCAACTGATCCTGAACCGTGCGGAATCCCTCGAACGGCTCCACCAGGCGCTTGAGCCGCCCCATTTCACGGGAGATTTTCAGGCTCTTGGTCGGGTCGGCCGCCACCGACGAATCCGCCATGCGGTCCATCAGGATTTGGTAGTGACCGGCGAGTTCTTCCAGCTTCCGGATAAACCGGCTGTCAACGTCTTCGCCCATGGTGATCTCTTGCCCGTGGCGGATAAACCCGCCTTAACCCACTCGCCCACAACCGCCCGGCACACAAAAACCACGCGGTCGCTGCCCCACGGTGCAGCCACGACACGCGTGGTTGTCAGTCGAAACGACGCTAGGACTTGGCCTTGGCCTTTTCTTTCCGCTTCTTGGAGTGCGCAAAGTAGTCGCCCCCGAACTTCTTCTGGAAGCGCTCAACGCGACCGGCGGTGTCAACAAACTTCTGCTGGCCGGTGAAGAACGGGTGACAGGCCGAACAAATCTCGATGTTGATCTGCGGCACGGTGCTACGCGTCTCGAAGCTATGCCCGCAACCGCACTTGACCTTGCAATCTACGTATGGGGGGTGAATTTTCTTCTTCATCGCTCTAGCTGTCCAAATACACAAGCCAAACCTAACCCTTTAGTATAAACCAAATCCCGTGCCGGTCAAGCAAAAGGGGAGGGGGTCAGCGATTCGGGTCTGGCCAGCGATTTTGGCATCAGGCGCATTTTCGGTTGTCCCAGTAGGCACGCCACTGTCCGCTCTCCCGTAAGGCGACCAGATTCATCATGGCGGCGGCGTTCTCGGTATCCCATTTCATCCCCGTCCGTTTCA
>JAUWNF010000089.1 GCA_030612785.1 Phycisphaerales bacterium | reverse complement strand
GGGGGGGGGCCGCGGCGGGGGCCGGGGGTTTCGCCCGCCCCCCATCCCTTCGTTTCAACGATTTTATTTCCACGACACGTCATCGGTTGGTGTATAAGCCTGCGGCGAACTGTTTTGTGAACGTCCTGTCCTTTGAAAGTGGAGATGAGAGATGAAGACCCTCTGTGTTCTGTTGACCCTGTTCCTGGTTCCGATCGTGAGTGGATGTTCCGGCCTCCCGGATGGCGACTGGGGCGATCCCCAGAACGTCGCCCGGTACAGCGAGGACGTCAAGTTCTTCGTCAAGATCGGCACCCGCATCGCGCTCGGGGAAACCGCCATCGAACCCGAGCAAGTCGAGCCCCTCGTGCAATACTTCCAGACCGCCAAAGAGTTGCTGCTGGACCCCGAAGGTCCGGGCTTCGACGCCGCCAGGGCGCTGGCCCTGGCCCAGTTCGATGACGATCGCTATCGCTACGTGGCCGTCGCGGTGATCGACGTCATCGAGCGCTACGCGGCGAACCATCTGGCGGAACTGGGCGACAACCTGGGGCCTCTCCAGATTGTTCTCGGCGCAGCCGTTGACGGCGCCATCGAGGCGCTGACCGAGTTTCGGGACGGCGCGAAATGAAAACGGCGCTGCTGGTCATCGTCATCTCGTTGGCCATCATCGCCTCACCGATCAACGACACACCACTACTGACACACCCACGATCATCATCCCCATCACCGAGGCCGCCGGACACCTCGACTACCTGACGATCGGTGCTGCGGTGGGCGACTGCCCCGCCGGAGCGTGTGACCTGTAGGCTCCCACCATTCGGCCCCACCATCCGCGCCGCGAAAGCAGGTGTGGAGGATGCCCAGGCAAGATGACCCAAGGCAGCGTCTCCTGGCTGACGTGGCCAAGATGGTGCAACGTGGCCAGGGCCGCAAGGACGTGGCCCAGGCGTTGAAGGTTTCGGTCTGGGAGGCGCGGCAACTCATCACTCAAGCCAGGGTGCTGCTGGAGAACGTCCCCGCCGTCAAGTTCGACGCCACCGATCCGCAGTTCCGCTCGATCCTGCTGCGACAACTCAACCGGCCCCGGACCATCAAGACACTCGCCGGCAAGCTCAACGTCTCGATCGAAGAGGTTGAGGCGGCGCTCACCGACCTGGAGGATCGCGGCTACATCGTCAAGCGGGTGGGCAACACCGTCCAGCTTGGCAAGACCGTCCAGACCGGTGGGCGCAGGATTCACTTCCCTAACCACTTCCACGGCAAACCCATGCAGTTCGGCGTTGTGTCCGACATGCACATGGGGAACAAACACTCCCGTCTCGACGTGCTCGAAGCCGCTTACGACGAGTTCGCCCGTCGTAAGATCAAGACCGTGTTCTGTCCCGGCAACTACGTGGACGGCGAGGCCAGGTTCAACACGCATGAACTGGTCGTCCACGGGTTCACCGACCAGGCCCTGTTCGCCATCGACAACTGGCCGCAGCGCAAAGGGATCACCACGTACTACGTCGACGGTGACGACCACGAGGGTTGGTACTACCAGCGCGAGGGGGTGGAGTTCGGCCGCTACCTGTACCTGGAAGCCAAAGAGCGGGGCCGCGACGACCTTCAGTACCTGGGCTATTTGGAAGCCGACATCCTGCTGCAAGCGCCGAACGGAGACTGCACCATCAAGGTGATGCACCCCGGCGGCGGTTCGGCCTACGCCATCTCCTACTCCGCTCAGAAGATGGTCGAGTCCTTGCAGGGTGGGCTCAAGCCGGCCATTTTGCTGCTGGGGCACACTCACAAAATGGATTACTGTTTTCCGAGAAACGTTCACACGCTTCAGTGCGGGACGGTTTGCGATCAGAGCACATTTATGCGGAAAAAGAAACTCGAAGCCCACGTCGGCTTTGTGATCTGCACCTTCCAACAAGACATCAACGGCGCCATCGTGCGCTTCGTGCCCGAGTGGTTCCCATTTTTTGATCGCCAATACTACGGAACTCGCGACGACATTCAGAAGCAGATGGTGGTTGGGGGATGACGCGAGCGTCAACGGAGCGGGAGAGGACGATGCCACAAGTCGCGTGGAGCCATTCCAGGATCAGGACGCTCAAGACCTGCATGCGCCGGTACTACTATCACTACTTCCTGGCGGACAACGGCTGGATGGAGTCGGCCAGCCCGGAACGTCGCAAGGCGTACCTGCTGAAGAAACTCTCGGGCCTGCCGTTGTGGACTGGGGACATCGTCCACACCATCATCGAGCACGTCATCCACGGATTGCGGACCAGGGGCGAACTCGTCCCGCTGGACAAGGCGCAGGCCCATGCGATCAAGCTCCTGCGCAAGGGCTGGGTCGAATCCACCAAGGGGCTGGGCCGCAGGCACCCCTCGAAGTTCCTGCTGCTCTCCGAGCACTACTACGGCCCAAAGCCCAGCAAGGAAAAGTGCGAGGAGTACAAGCAGCGCGTGCTGCGCTGCCTGCACAATTTCTATCACGGCGCGGTCATGCAGCGACTGCGTAAGGCCGGCCCGGCGGACTACCTGACCACCGAGGAGTTCCTGAAGTTCCGCACCAAGCAGGGGGCGGTCGTGTCGGTCAAGCTCGACCTGGCCATCCGGGCTGACGGCACGGCGTTTCTGATCGATTGGAAGACGGGCAAACCGTCCGCCGAGGTGTCCGAGCAACTCTGCGCGTACGCCATGTACGCCATCAAGGCCGGCTGGGCCAAAGACCCCGAGGGTCTCTGCTGCTGTCCGGTGTATCTCAACGCCGAAGATCAGAGCCGGGCCATGCCCGAGGTGCCCTTCACCTGGGACGACCTGGGCCGCAAGGCGGGCAGCATCCAGAAGGAATACGAAGAACTGGTGCGCGTCGAAGGACTCAAGAACGACATGGGTCACTTCCCCACGTGCGACGACCTGAACGAGTGCAAGTGGTGCCCCTTCCGGGAAATCTGCGAAGGGGCGATGGGATGAGAATCAGGACGAGGGAGAAGCCATGCGAACGGTGAAGGTCGCGAGCGTCGTGATCTCACTACTGTGCCTGTCCAGCACGCTTACCATCGCCTGTGTAGCCCCCGGTGCGGTTAAGGCCAAACTCGGGGTAGTCGAATCCAAGCTGGAGAAGCTGACCGAGCAGCACGCCGACACCCAGTTCCTGGCCGACACGATCGAGAGGATCGAGAACGAGACCAACCAGACCACCCAAGTGGCAGAGACGCTGCTCGAATGGAAGAAGTCCGTCCAGGCCGAGAACGTCACCTACGGCGGCGCCGGGTGGGTGGTGCTGGGGGCCGGGCTGATCGTGTCGTTGTTTCTGGGGGCGGGTCTGCTTCTCCTCCTGGTCTTCGTCAAGAGGGCCAAAACAAACGGCAACCTGCTGAAGCTGGTGACCTGCGCCGTGCAGAAGATGTCGCCGGACGTGCAGCGGGAGGTCAAGCGCCAGATCGAACGCGAGGTCACCAACGGCGGCCCGTTCAAGCCGTGCGATAAAACCGCGCTCGCCCAGTTCACCCGCGAAAACGGAACATTTGCTGACCAAAAGTAGAAGTCGTCCGTACAACCCTCTTGGAGGGAGAGAAGACATGCCCACCTATGAGTACCAATGCGGAGACTGCGGACACGAATTCGAGGCGTTCCAGAGCATGTCCGCCGAGCGCCTCCGAGAGTGTCCCCGGTGCGGCCGGCCGGCGCTGGTGCGTCTGATCGGCATGGGCGCCGCCGCGATCGTGAGGGGCACGTCAACTCCCTGTCATCCCCCGCGCCGGCCGCCCAGGGCCAAGCGCAGGAAGAAGGGCGAGAAACGCGAGAAACCGTGGTACCGGTCCGGTGACCGGATCAACCCGGACGTCCTCAAAGACCCTGACCACTACATCCATACGGGCGAGATCAAGAGGTAGGTGGTTTATGCCAGAGAAAGCGAGATTAGAGATCACCAAGGGCAAGCGGGAGCCCAAGGGGCTCAAGGATCGGGGAAAAGTCCGTCTGGAGTGTGCGGACTGCGGCCGGGCGTTGATGGAGTTCCAGATCACCCGCAACAACGCGGACATGGTCAAGCTGGACGGCTCTCCGGGCCCGGTGACGACCATCGTGCAGGCCCACTGCGGCCTGTGCGGCGGCAAGTCCTACCGGCGAACCCTCGAAGGGCAGTTCCACTACGGGCCCGCCGACGATGCCCTGCTCTGTGAGTACGAAGAGAACGCACCCGAGGGGTGCGACGTGTCCTTCAACGTCAGGAGCAAGCGATGATGATCGTGGTTGACGTGGGCGGTACGCCCCACTCCTGCGACGATCCCCATCCACCACCCGTGCCCTCCAGCGAAATCGCGGCCCGTGCCCTCTCCAATGACCGCTGGCAGGTGCTCGCCGAGACGGACGGGACGCTGTTCAACCCCGTGGAGCACCCGACGATTCCGCAGACGCGGGACCGGGAACGGGGTGAACCACTCTACAAGCTACGCCGGTGCGGCAAGCGCGTGTTTGACAGGTACACCGAATATCTGCGGACCAAGAACAGGGTCCATCTGGTGATTGCACAGCGGGAGTTTCTCGATGACTGATCGACAGGCCGATTTCGTCAACGATTTAATGGCCTTTCTGGAAGAGTCCAACGTTGGGCGCCGAGGGACGGCCACTCGACGGGCGTTCCTCGACGAGGTGCGGGCGCGGATCGAACGGTTCTTCGACCGTGACGTGCATCAAACGTCGCAGCGAGTCGAGCCGGACGCGGAACCGGAGGTCGAACCCGGCCCCGACAGCCGTGTCCACAAGGTGACGCCGCGGATTCAAAGCGGCCTGCCCAGTGGTGTGGTGGAGATGACCCAGGGCGAGTCGATGAAGATCGACGCCAGGGCGGGCAACACCCCGGAGATGAGCGATGGCTAAGGAACATCTGGTTGCCTTCAACGTAACCCCGAACACCCCGCCGGTGCGCTGGCTGGCCTCGCTCTCTGACGGCCGCACGGTGATCCAGGACGACCGCAAAAACGCGCCGGCCGCGTGGCACCGGCTGCGCGAGTTCCTGGCGGCCAACCCCGGACTCAGAGTCACCGGGCTGCGTCTCCAGGGGGTCAAGGGCAAGGAACTGACCGTGCTCAGTCACCAGAGGGGGTACTTCTTCGGCTTCAAGGGACAGGCCATCGTTGGCGGTCCCCAGCAGCACTACGTCGGCATCGGCTACTACGACGGCAACGCGGTCATCATCAACTGGCTGGCTCTGCCACACTTCAACCACCAGTTCTCCGAGCAGCGCAGCAAACAGAGAGCGGGCTTTATGCTGATCGAGAACCCTGAGGATGGCGGCTAAGGACTACGAATCACCGACCACGCCCGGCCTGATGGTGACGTTTAGGGCGTACGTGGTGGAGCGGGTGTGCCTGAACTTGCGACCCGATCTCGGACCGGGGTTCTGGAAGGCCCGGAAGTATTGGCAGCCGAAGTTCGTGCGCGAGTCGGTCGCCCTGGCCCGGCTGCTAGAACACTTCGATGAGAACGACCCCGTGGTCCGGCGGGCGATCATCGCGGTCGTGGACGAACGGTGCATGCGCACGCTGATGACCAGGAACCAGTCCGGGGACGTGAAGCGGGTCCGGGCGAAGCACCGAGCGCTTGTCGCGCAGCGAGAAACGCTGGCCGCGACCGCGAGCGAGCCGGTGGATGACCTGGAAGGCTACGTGGAGAGGAACCGATCATTATCGCCGACGACGCAGCGGAATCGCTTGAGCAGGATACGAGAGGTGGAACGTCGTGGCGAAGCGAGCCAGGGAAAAGGGAACGGTCAGGCCGGACCTCGAAAACTTTGACCGGTACGTCGAGCGGGTCTACGGCGAGGGCGTTCTGATCAGTGCCGACTCGATCGTCGAGCGCCCCCGCAAGATCATCCCCACCGTCCTGTCGCTGGACGTCTCCCTGAGCGGCGGGATTCCCGAGGGTTCGATCGTGCTGCTCAGCGGCCAGGCCAAGGCCGGCAAGCCCACGCTCTGCCTGCACGTTTTGAAGAACGCCATCGACCTGGGCCGCGAAGCCTTCTACCTGAACATCGAGCGGCGCTGTAAGGCCGAGCTGCTGCACACCATCGGCGGCCTGGACCTGAGCAACTCCGCTTCCTTCAGTCCACCCAAGAGATCAAGCTCACCGCCGAACAGTGGCTACAGATTCTCGAGCGCAGCATCAAGGACCATCCCGGCTCCGTGATCGTGGTGGACAGCCTGGCCGCGCTGTCCACGGCCGCGGCGCAGGCAGCGCTGCCGGGGGAGAGCCGGGATCTGGCTGGGGTGCCCAAACTGCTGGCGGCGTTCTTCCGCAAGATGGCGGAGATCATCGACCCGCTCAACGTGACCCTGATCTTTATCTCGCAGCTTATGACCAACCGGCAGCCCCGTGGCCCCCGGTACACCGAGAAGGGCGGGCTGGCGGTGCAGTACGCCTGCTCGGTTTGGATCAACGTCCAGTGGACGTCGCTCTGGGAGGCGGACAAGGACGCCCAGGCCCCACTCGGTCACGACATCCACATGCAGGTGAAGTGCTCGGCGCTGGGCCGGCCGTTCATCCCCTGTGTGGTGCCGCTGCGCTTCGGCCGGGGGATCGACGTCGCCAAAGACGTGGTGACCACCGGCGAGAACCTCGGGCTCATCGAGCGGGCCGGGGCCTGGTACACGATCCCGATGTTGGGTGACGAGAAACATCAGGGGATCAATGCCGTCCTGGAGCACCTGAACCACAACCCGGACCAACTGAGGAAGGTCGAAGACGAGATTCGGAAGGTAGTGTTCGGCGATGGAAGTCAGAACGTTGAACGGGCGGACCGTGAGGCTGAGGCTTCGGGGTCGAAGGGTAAGGCCGGATAGCCCGTCGAAGTCCCGGTTCCAGCAGCGCATCGGCCGGGAGCTTCTGGGGCGGTATCCGAACGACCCGGTGTACGCGGAGGTCCCGGTCCCCGGAGAGCGTCTCGTGCTGGACTTCGTGATCCCGTCGCTGCACCTGGTGGTGGAGTGCCATGGTCGCCAGCACACGGAGTACGTTCATCACTTTCATGGGAACCGTTCGGGGTTCCATCGACAACAGGAACGTGACGATCGCAAGCGCCGATGGTGCACGTTGAACAAACTTAGGCTCATTGAGGTATACGATGAGCAACCTGAATGACCGGACAATGTCCCAACGGATGAAGCGGTCTCGGGCGGCGCTCGATCGCTGG
Organism: Phycisphaerales bacterium; assembly: GCA_030612785.1. Lineage (GTDB taxonomy): Bacteria > Planctomycetota > Phycisphaerae > UBA1845 > UBA1845 > JAAEQG01. The sequence continues at coordinate 2,557 of JAUWNF010000089.1, read as the reverse complement.
GAAGACGAACTGGGCTTCCCGTCGTGCGGCGATACCTGCCCGGTGGACACCACTGACATCGACATGGTTCTGGCCATGGACCGCAGGCGGCTGTCGGAACTGTCGGGCAGACAGGCGGCCGAGTACGCCTTTGTCCTGGCCCAGTTCGCCTTCTACGTGCAGCGGCGCGTTAACCGTTGTCATGCGTTCATCCGCTGGGCCAACTACAACCGCAGAGCCATGAGCGGAAACGACGCCGCACGGCTCGAACGCCTGAAACAGGATGCCGAGATCAAGATCACCCGGATCGAGTATTTGACCAAACGGCTGGAGTTCATGTCGCAATGCCTGCACCGCATCGGTTGGGCAGCGCGGTGACGGAGGGAGAGTGATGAGTGCGTTAGAGAAGCTCAAGGCGGGAATCAGCGCAGGTGACTGGAGCATCGTGGTGGAGGGATACGCCGAACTGACCGGTGAAGCCCTGCCGGTGCCCGAAGTAACCCCGCGCGCGGCAACCCGTGTACACCAACTGGTCGCGGAACTGGTCGACGAACTGCATCTTGCTCCGGCGCGGCCGGAGCCGGAATTGACGGCCGAGGTGCCCGGCGAGCAACAGGGAGGGCAAGGACCCCGCCCCGACACCGAACCTGGCGACGAGGACGGGGACGAGGAGAACCGTGTCGAGGCGGTTGCCCCGGCCGGCGAGAGCGGCAGGCAGACTATCTACGGCAACACGCAAACGTTCGTTACTGCCGAGGGCGAGCCGCCATCGCAACGCATCGCCAAGAACCGGACCCGAGCCCGCCGGACGCGCAAGCGGCATCGCGGCAAGCCCAAGGTCCATAAGCAGGTCTGCACCCAGTGCGACCAGGAGTTCGAGGTCCCCGTGCGGACCCCGAAGGACGTTGGCCAGCAGTGTTCCAGGTGTCTGGCGGGGGCATCCCGAGAGAGAGCGTAGTGGGCAGACCCAAGGCCAACGCGAAATGCCAGGACGGCGGCGCCGAACGGGCGGTGCTGGCCGCCATTCTCCGCCATGGGGCCGACGGCTTCATGGAGATCGAAGAGATCGTCGGGGCCAAGGACTTCTACTGGCCGGTCAACCAGAGAATCTTCAACATACTGAGACACCTGGTGCATGAGCGCGACGCCCGGACGTTCGACGAACCCACCATCCTGGCAGGGGCCAAGGCCCAGGGACTGGAGGACTTCGCCGGCCGGGCCAGGGAGCAGGAGTATCTCGGCAGCCTCTTCGCCGAGCACGTCAGCCTGGACAATGCCCGGTCGTTGGCCACCGTCGTCTTCAAGCTGAGCATGGCCCGCGCAGCCTACTACACCACCCTGGCGATCCAGAAATCACTGGAACAGATGACCGGAGACGAAAAGATCACCGACATTCTGGGCCTGGTCGAGAACCCCATCTTCGATTTCACCTCCAAGCTGACTTCCACGAACGAGACGCTGGTGCCTTTGGGCCTCGCCTTCGCCAAGCAGATGCAGACCCAGATGACGCACCCCGTGGACGTGGTCGGTCTGCCAACGTGTTTCCCGTGCTGGGACAAGGCGATCGGCGGCGGCCTGCGGCGCGGGACGGTCAACCTTCTCGGGGCCCGCCCCAAGGCGGGAAAGAGCTTCTTCTGTCTGAACGTGGCCTATCACCTGGCGCGGGCGGGGATTCCGGTTTTGCTGCTGGACACGGAACTGAACCGCCAGACCCAGATGAACCGGCTCGCGGCCCTGGCCAGCAACGTCGAACTGAGCAGGATCGAGACCGGGCAGTTCGGCAGCGTGCCCGAAGAAAGGGACGCGGTACTGTCAGTCCGAGAGCAGGTCGAGGCGCTGCCGATTACTTACTGCTCCATCGCAGGGCAGTCGCTCAAGTGCGTACTGTCGTTGGCCCGCAGATGGCTGATGAAGAACGTCGGACTCGATGACGCGGGACAAGCCCGGCCGTGCCTGCTGGTTTACGACTACATCAAGCTGATGAACAGCGACGACATCAAGGGCGGCCTTCAAGAGTTTCAAGTGCTTGGATTCCTCCTGAGCGAGCTGCACAACTGGGCCCTGCGCTGGGGGCTGCCCATCCTGGCCACCGTGCAGCTCAACCGCGACGGCGTCGAGAAGGAGGGCGGCCAGGTCATCGCCGGGTCGGACCGCATCCTGTGGCTCTGCTCCAGTTTCACCATACTCAAGCGCAAGCTCAAGGAAGAGCTCGCCGAGGACCCGCCGGCCAACGGCACGCACAAGCTGGTCGTCACCGACACGCGCTACGGCCCGGCCATGGAGCCCACCGACTACATCAACCTCAAGAGCGAACTCAAGTGTGCCCGCTTCGTCGAGGGAAGGACCTGGTCACAGGAGTTGGCCAACAGCGCCACCGGCAACACGCCGATCGAGGAGATGGACTGATGGCGTACGACGAGCGCGAGATTCGCTTCATCCAGGACCGCGCTACGGAGCGGATCACCGAGGTACTGGACGCGCTCGGCGTGGACTACGACGAACGGCACGATTACATCCACGGCCCCTGTCCCATCCACGAAGGCGACAACCCGCGGGCCTGGTACTGGGCCATGCGGAC
>JAUWNF010000649.1 GCA_030612785.1 Phycisphaerales bacterium | reverse complement strand
AGTTGAACGCAGAGACGCAGAGGACGCAGAGAAAGAAATGGATAATGCGTGAACACCATAGCCTTGGGGTGCTACACGCAGCGCAGAAGATAGGAGCCGGTGCAGACCGTAACCCCTGAGGTTGCAAGACTCTGCGCTCTCAGCGTCTCTGCGTTCATGAATGATCCGAGCCGGTTATCGGAAGCAGGATCGCTCCAGCGAACTTTGCCACCGTAGAAAAAAACGACTTGGAGCACGCTTAGCGGCATTTACGGGTGAATTCCCGATACACCGGAACAGCACCGGGCGTCAATATATTGTATTAAGGGTAAGAGACGCCGTTGGTTGGCATACCCTTTGTCCTATCGGGTAGGAGGGCGCGTACGTATGACGCAGCTACGAAGAGCCGGCAAAGCAATCTCCTCGGGTACCAGCCTGATCCTGGCGGTCGGGTGCTTTGTGTTGTTGTGTCTCGGGCGGCGAAACCCTACCAGCGTTCGCAGATACTCTTGCCCTGCATGAACAACTGAAGGTAATCGCGCCCGCCGGCTTTGGAATCGGTGCCGGACATGTTGAACCCGCCGAAGGGCTGCACGTCCACCAGTGCCCCGGTGCACTTGCGATTGAAGTACAGGTTGCCCACGTGGAACTCGTGGCGGGCCCGTTCGAGCCGCATGCGCTCGTTCGAGTACAACGCTCCGGTCAGCCCGTAGATGGTGCCGTTGGCGATCTCGAGACCGTCGTCGAAGTCCTTGGCCTTGATGACCGCGAGCACCGGTCCAAAGATCTCCTCCTGGGCGATGCGCGCGTTGCGGTCGACGTCCGTGATGATCGTCGGCGGAATGAAGTACCCGCCATCGGGCACCTTGCCGTCGGCGAGGACCGCCCTGCCCTCCTTCTTACCGATCGCGATGTACTCCTTGATCTTCTGATAGGCGGGCTCGTCGATCACCGCGCCCATGTACAGGTTTTCCGGCGCGGCGGTGTTGCCCACGGTAATCGTCTTGGCGCGGTCGACGATGCGGTCGATCAGCACGTCGTAGATGTCCCGGTGGGCGATGAGCCGCGAGCAGGCCGAGCACTTCTGCCCCTGGAAACTGAACGCAGCATTCACCGCCCCGTCGGCGGCGGCATCGAGGTCGGCGGTTTCGTCCACTACGATGCAGTCCTTGCCCCCCATCTCGAGTACGGTCCGTTTGAGCCAGATCTGGTCTTTGTGTACTTTGGCGGCCTTCTCGAAAATCCCCAGCCCCACTTCCATCGAACCGGTGAAGGCGATCAGGCGCGTCAGCGGATGTTCGACGATGGTGTCTCCGATGGCACCGCCGCTACCGGGCAGGAAATTGAGCACGCCTTCGGGCAAACCCGCCTCCTTCATGATCTCGACGAACTTGGCGGCGATGACCGGTGCGGTGCTGGCCGGCTTGAGCACCACCGTGTTGCCGGTGACCAGCGCCGCCGAGGTCATCCCCGCCATGATCGCGCAGGGAAAGTTCCACGGTGGAATCACTACGCATACGCCGAGCGGGATGTAGCGGTACTCGTTCTCCTCACCCTCGTAGGGCGTGACCGGTTGCCCGCTGGATAAGCGCACCATCTCGCGCCCGTAGAACTCCAAGAAGTCGATCGCTTCACAGACCCCGGCGTAGCCTTCGATCCAGCTCTTGCTGACCTCAAAGCACATCGTGGCGGTGAGTTCGTAGATCCGGCGGCGCATGATGGCCGCCGCCTTGACCAGAATCCGCGCCCGCGCCTCAGGGTCGGTGCGGCTCCACCACTTGAGGTTGTCCGCGGCGCTGCGCACCGCCTTGTCGGCTTGATCGGCGTTCGCTTTGGATACCAGCCCGACGGTTTGCCGGTACGCTGCCGGGTTAAGCGACTTAATCTTGTCCGAAGTGGTGATCTCCTCTCCGCCGATTCTCAGCGGGTATTCCCGCCCCATTTGACCGGACACCGTATCGACCGCGTGAAGCATCTCGCGCTTGGGGGTGTTTTGCGAAAAGTCAACGTAGGACTCGGTTCTGAAGGGGGTAAACATGGCAGGCTCCAGATCTAACGGATACGGGAAATCTCATCCACACGCGGGCAGGCCTCGTCTCCCGGTTGATGGACGCCCGCGCTTTGGCGAGGGTTTTACCGCCAGTTGGTAGGGTGCGTCAATGATGACAGGGTGCCACCCATCAAGTTGAGGGGTGACCGAGCACTAGCGTTGCCGTCGTCGTCCGACGAGGTAGACAGCAGGACCTAGCAGGAACAGCACCATACCCGG
>JAUWNF010000139.1 GCA_030612785.1 Phycisphaerales bacterium | reverse complement strand
GGTGGTCCAACTCCGGGCTCGCGAAATCGTCGGCGTAGTCTGTAGCGTCGCCCCTCGTGGGCGGCGCACCCTCGTTTTTCGTCACCCACAAGGGGTGACCCTGCGTTTTCGTCACCCACAAGGGGTGACCCTACATTTTCGTCACCCACAAGGGGTGACCCTACATTAGGGATCGCCACGAACGAGTGAACCGACAAGCTCCCGCGCCTGGGGCTCGGACGAACGACGCCGGGTTGACGGCGGCTGGGCGAGTTCATCAGATGGATGCCTCCTCAGGAGCAAGCCGGGCCAGCAATTTACGCAGCAGTGGCAGAAGCGTTTGCGGCTCCAGGTATCTCGGGTTCGGCGGGCGCAGGTGTACGGTTTTCGGGTCCGGCATGCGCACCGAACCGAAGGCATTCGCAAACGCTCCTTGCGCACCGGCCAGGTCGTGCACCGTGAATACGATATCAGGTTCTCGGATAATGATCGAGTCGATCTTCCACGCCCGGGCCAACACGCGGATTTCCGCGAGTTCGAGCAGCTTGCCGACGGTCGATGGAAAAGGCCCGAACGCATCCCGCAGGTCCTGCTCCAACCGCCGCAGATCATCCGCCGTCCGGCAGGCCACCAGGCGGCGGTAGACCTCGAGGCGTGACCGGGCCGAGGCAATGTACTGCTGGGGGATGTGTGCGGCGACGTTGAGGTCGAGGTGTACGGCCCGCGGCGTCGTCTCGGGTTCGTTCTTGAGAGAGCGGACGGCCTTTTCCAGCAGGCGGCAGTAGAGTTCGAAGCCCACAACAGCGATTTGCCCGCTCTGCTCGGGCCCGAGGATGTTGCCCGCCCCGCGAATCTCCAGGTCGCGCATGGCGATGCGAAACCCGGCGCCCAGTTCGCTGAACTCCTCAATCGCCTTGAGCCTTCTAGCGGCCTTGGAGGTGAGCGGGCGGTCCGGCGAGAGCAGCAGATAGCAGTAGGCCCGATGCTTCGAACGCCCCACGCGCCCGCGCAACTGGTGCAGGTCCGCCAGCCCGTAGCGGTCTGCCCGGTTGATGAAGATGGTGTTGGCCGTCGGAATGTCGATGCCGCTTTCGATGATGGTGGTGCAAACCAGCACGTCGGCCTGGCGCCGCACGAAGCGGGTCATCACCTGGGCGAGATCGTGTTCTTTCATCTGTCCGTGGCCGACGACGATTCGCGCCTCGGGGACGATCTTGCGGACTCTTTCCGCCATGGCCTGGATGGACTGCACGTAGTTGTGCACGAAGAAGACCTGCCCGTCGCGATTCATTTCACGCAGCACGGCGTTACGAATGAGCTGCTCGTTGAACGGCCGCACCTGCGTGGCGATGCTGCGGCGATCCACGGGCGGGGTGGCCAGGGCGCAGATGTCGCGCAAACCAAGCATGGACATGTGCAGCGTGCGCGGGATGGGTGTGGCGGTCATGGTCAGGACGTCCACCGTCGAGCGCATCTGCTTGAGCCGCTCCTTGTGCTCGACGCCGAAGCGCTGCTCTTCGTCGACGACCACTAACCCCAGGTTCGCGAAGCCGACGTCCTTGCTGAGCAGCCGGTGGGTGCCGATGAGAATGTCGATCTGTCCCTTGCGCGCCTGTTGCACGATACGGGCTTGTTCCGCGAGGCTGCGGAAGCGCGAGAGGCACGCGATGATGAACGGGTAATCCGCGAGGCGCTCGCTGAAGGTTTGATAATGCTGTTCGGCCAATACGGTGGTGGGGACCAGCACCGCAACCTGCCGGCCGTATTCCACCACTTTGAAGGCCGCGCGCATGGCGAGTTCGGTCTTGCCGTAGCCTACGTCTCCACAAAGCAGGCGGTCCATGGAGACGGGTTTGATCAGGTCTGCTCTGATGACCTCGGCGGCGGTGATCTGGTCCTCGGTCTCCTCATAGGGGAAGGAGGTCTCGAACTCCTTTTGCCACTCAGTGTCCGCCGGGTAGGCCACGCCCGATTGCGTCTCCCGCGCGGCTTGTAGACGGAGCATGGATTCGGCCAAGTCGGTGACGGCGCTCTCGACCTTCTCGGTGGCTTTGCGCCAGCGAGTACCGCCGAGCTTGGAAAGCTTCGGACGATGCCCGGCGGCCCCAACGTATTTCTGCACCAGGTCGATCTGCGAGGTCGGTACGTGCATCATGGCCTGGTCGGCGAATTGCAGGGTGAGAAACTCCTCTTTCTTGGTCGAGTCACCCTTGCGCAGGGGCTGCAAGCCGGTGAAGCGGGCGATGCCGTGGACCACGTGAACCACCAGGTCACCGGCCTTGAGATCGGTCCAGGCTTCCAGCGCGGTCGCGGCGTATACCTTCCGAATCCGGCGCCGTGGTTGTTGACGCTGAAAGACTTCGTGATGCCCCACCACGATGGTTCGCCGGTGAGGCGCGGTGTCAAAGGTTCGGGACGACACCCACTCAAAACCGCGGTGCAGCCACCCCAGGGGCATGGTAAGTGCGCCGGGTTGGCCGCCGGCCTCGGCGACGATCAGCTCGGTGAGGCGGCGCCGCTCGCCCTCGTTATCGCAAACCACCACGACGGTGTAATCGCGGCACATCCGGCAAAGCTCGGCGACGGCTTCGCCGGCTTGGCCTTCGAAGCGTGTCAAGGAGCGGACCTCGAAGGCGAAAGCATCGTCAACCGAGGTGAGCGCGGTCCCGAACCGCCCCAGGTGCAACTGGTCGAAATCCGCCACCTGAGACAAGACCGCGGTCTCCTCGAAGAGTCGGTCGTGGTCCCCGAGGCGTTCGCGGTAGATGCGGCCGATTTCCTGAATCTCCGCCGGTCCGTCCAGGACGATCAGGGTGTCGGACGGCAGGTAACTGAGGAAGTCCGTGACGAGCGCTCCCTCGGCGGATGGACCGGCTGACGGAGTGGGGATGGAGACCTCATTGAGTGTGCTCACGCTGCGTTGGGTGCTGGGATCGAAACGGCGGATCGATTCGATCCGATCCTCGTTGATTTCGACACGGTAGGGCAGGGATTCGCCGGGGGCGAAGATGTCCACGATATCGCCCCGACGCGCACAGTCGCCCGGCGACTCCACCAGGTCCAAGCGCTCGAAGCCGTGCTCGATTAGCCAGGCGGTGATGTCCTCCGGCGGGCGGCGCATACCTACAGCTACGTGCAGGGTGTTGGCCGCCAGAGTCTCCTTGGTAGGCACCGGCTGCATCAGCGCCGGAATCGGACACACCACCACGGGGGGTGTCTGGGATCGGTCATCGGCAAGCAGGGTGCAGATGCGGAGCCGCTCGACTTCGATCTCGCCCGCGGCGGCCCCCTCGCCGGGCGCCGTCTCCCACGCGGGGAACAGTACGCACGGTCCATCGGTGAACAGTTCGAGGTCGTCGAGGGCGTCGTCGGCCTCTTCGAGATGGGCGGTGACGTACAGCAGCCTGCGTTCGGCATGTAAATGGGCGAGGGCGGCCAGCATGGGCGCAGACGATCCCCACAGCCCAGAAACGGTGACCACCCCCCCGCGGTGCCGGAGGCGATCGATCAGGGCTTGAACGTGCGGGTCGTCGGTGATGGTGGGGACCACCATGCTTCGACCGCTGGTCAACCGTTGCGAGCGTTGGCGCACGCTTTGGGCACGCCCCCGCCGCTCTGAACACGTCTTCGACGTGGACAATATAGGGTCTGTGCCCCCGTTCGCAAGCGTAGGCGAACCAACGGGGTTCGATCCATGTACAACTTCTCACAAGTATCAACAAAGGCAGGGTAGTTCTCGAACGATGCACTAACTATGATGATATGAGCAGGGAAGAAACGCCCGAACTCAACCCAGTGAAGCATCGGTCACTCGGGCGCCTTGCTTGGGGAGGTTACAACATGGCAACGCAAGGTTTACGCCGGACCCTGATCGCCGTCCTCGGCATCATGCCGGCGGTCGCCGTGGCCGGTCCCGCCGCTCAGCCTTTCACGCTCGGGAAGTACGTTCCGCAGGACTTCTGCTCAATCAACCACTTCGTGTACAACCCCGAGCGGGACGCGATCCAGGCGCACTGGGCGCGAGTCTTCGAGGAGATCAAAAAGAGCGGCATCGATACAGAGTTCAAGAAGCTGATCGCCAGCGACATGAACGCCGCAGACCGTGCCGAATTCGAGCAGGCTTGGGACACCGCGGCGCAGCTCGTCCATGGCGTGCGCTGGGGCGACCTGATTGCCAAGGAAGCGGCGTTCGCCCACCGCTTCGGGGCGATCATACCGGATTATGTCTTCCTGTGTCGCTCGTCCGCGGGCAGTATTGAGTCGAACGTCCAGGGCTTGAAGGCGATTCTGGACACGCTGGCGTCTTTGAGCGAAGACGTCGCGGTCACCGAAAGCACCGTGCATGGAACCAGCGTGTGGAACCTGGCCACCCCCAAGTTTCCCCTGAGTCTGCACTTGTTCAACCAGGGCGAGGTGGTGGGCATCGTTACCGGACAGCGTGCCGTGAACGATGTTTTGGCGCTGATGGCCGGCGAGAAGGGCATCGTGGCGATTGTGGACTCGCCGCGCTTCAAGGAGGCCGCCGCCGGGCTCCCCGCACCGGAGAACAGCCTGGTATTCGTAGACCTCCAGATGCTCCTGCGCAACATGGATCAGATGTTCGAGCGCATGTTCGCTCAGCACGCGGGGAAAGGCCGGGAGCCGGATCAAGCCGATCGGGTCATCCGGAAGTTGTTCGATCACTTCGACGTCTTCGACTACGTGATGGAGGTCAGCAGCACCGACGGCATGCGCGGAATTACCACGGCCACGGCGCGCTTGCGGGCGGACGCCATGGACAAGCCGCTGTGCAAAATACTGACCTCTCAGAAACCGTTCGAGAAATTCGACAGATACCTCCCCAAGGAAGCGACCGGCTTCAACGTCTCATCACTCCTTGACTTGCAGCAGCTCTACCGGCTGATTCTGGACTTCATTCGCGACGAGGTTCCCGAGGGACCGGCGGCGCTGGCCAAGTGGGTCGAGATTCAGAAGGATATCGATTTCGACATCGAGGCCGACCTGTTCAGTTGGTGGAGCGGGGAGATGGTGAGCGTTTCGCTCCCGGCGACGATCAAAGGTCCGTTCACCTCGAGCGACTTCGTGCTTTTCTTCCGTGTGAAGGACGCCGCGCTCGCCGACGCCAAGGTCAACGCGGGTATTGGTCGGGTGAACGCGTTTCTCCGGGAGCATGATCAGTCCTTGATGCTCTCCGACGCCGGTGACGTTAATGCCCAAGGGTTTCATAGCGTAACCCATCCTCTGTTGGCGATGCAGGGACTCAAACTCGTCGTGGGGGTGACCGACGCCCGCCTGGTGATCAGCAATTCCGCCGCCGCGATCAACGCGTGCCTGGCCACCGCCGCCGGCGAGGTGCCGAGCATCGTGGAGAACGAGCGCTTCAAGAAGGAGGGCCTGGCACCCCAGGGGCCGGTCTGTAACGCCTCGTTCACCGACTTGAGCAACCTCGGGCAGGAACTGAGCTCGATATTCTTCATGGTGGGGATGTTCGGCTCGATGCTCCCCGACCAACCCGAGACCAGACCGCTCAAAGCCATGATTAGTATGCTAGGGCGTTTGAGTCCCGCAATTGCCCAGATCGATTTCCTCAACTCCTCGGCGGCGGTGTGCACCTTCGACGGGCAGGCGTGGACCACCACCCAGGTCATAAACTACAAGCCTTAGTAGGCGCCGCGTCGTGCACAGGTGCCCCATCCCTTATCGGGCTTGTCGAATCAAGGACCACGGGCAGAGCCGGTGGCTGGGTTTTGGCCCTTTTGGGGCCAAGCGTGTCCTTCCGGCAGGCGTGTATGAACCGATTTGACCCGCCTGGTATCGTCAGCCGTCGACCGATGAGGGTCCGGAGGCCAGCTGATGAGATCCAGGAAGACCCAGGCGATACCTGCCCGGCTTGAGGCAGGTCGGCGACGTTTCGAACGATGGCGCAGGACACGCCAGGGCACGCGCGTATCCCCGACCCGCTGTGGACTTCGGCCGTAAAGCTTGCCGGAGCGTGCGGACTTTGCCGGACCGCACGGACGCCGGATCCGAGCCCCGAGCGCAAGCGAGCGGGTCAGATGACCTGCGGGCTATCCACAGAGACCCCGCGCTGGCGCTTGGGGCTCGGATCAACCCCCGCCGAATCTGTCATGGACCCGGAGGAACTCGACCAGCCCGAACTGCCCTGGGAGCCATGAACCAAACCGGAACATGCCGATTTCGGTCTTGCAGCGGCCGAGATCAGTGGGGTATACTGCGCGCATGTTGCCCGTGGATGGTCCACGGACTCCCGGCACGCCGGGATGACTCCGCGAAATGGGCCAAAGGCGTCTGACCGCCGGTGGGAATAGGCACTATGGAGGGCCAACATGAGTCGCCAGGCGACCCCCGCCCCCCAAACCCCTCATCCCCGGGCGCGCGCCGCCGCCCCCCGCGGAATCAAGTTTCCTATCAGTGAGGACAAACATGAAGAACGAAGAATATATGAATCATAGAGTCAAACACGATATTTTGGAAACATGTTATGGTAATCTTGAAACACTAGAACACTTTATTGCTGAAAACAATGATGAAAACTGGGGAAATAGATTAACTCAAGCACAGGATGTCTATAGCTGGGTTAGAAAACCGGAGAAAATAGAACTAATCCAAGGTAGCTTGGCTCATTTAGGTGAAATTATTAAAACATCCGCAATTGTGCCTGTGAGTATTTTAGATGTTGGCTGTTATGGCGGGTATGTTTTTGATTACATAGAGAAGATAGTTTTAAAGGACAAGATAAAAGACATTTCATATCAAGGAGTTGATATAAGGGAAATGGCCATAAAAGAGGCGGCCAGGCTACATAATGGGGTATCTAATGCAAGCTTTATGGTTGGTGATGTATTCTCTCTCCAAGATATGTTTTCCGATTCAAAATTTGATATAGTATTTTGCTCAAGAGTTTTAATCCATTTGCCTAATTTTGAAAAAGCTGTTACAAATCTAATAAATGTGTCTAATAATGTAACATTTATAGTGGTGAAAGTTTCTAACAAGCCAGATTGTAAGAAAATAAGGAAAACAGATCTTGATACCGGGGAAGAAATGATATACTTTTATAGGACATTCTCTGAAAAGATGCTTGCAGAAGTAGCTGAGAGGAAATCATTAACAATTAAGATCATAAAATGCCCGGGGGGATATTCATCTGTTATATTTTATCAAAAAGGACTTTGTGCTTTACGATCATACGGGGGACTTTCCCGAGCGTTATCGTTTTTGGGTAGTAAGCTTTCGAATATTAATTGCAAAAAATGAAATAAGACATCAGGTGAGGTGAATAGCAGGTGAGCAAATGTTGTGCCCAAATGGTGTCCATTTTACTCCAAAACACCCGCTAATAGATGTCAATAAAAGGTACTTATCACCTATTGAAAGGAGGGGTTCATGTCCGAGGCGCAGATAAGGTGTCAGGAAGATTTCTTGACCTCGCCGGCGGTTCGGGTTGAATCTGGGCATGGGACGGCCGGCACGCATCACGGAGCCGGGTCTTGCGTATCACGTCCTGAATCGGCGGGTGATGCGTCTGCCTCTGTTTCTCAAAGACGATGATTATCTCGCCTTTGAACGCGTGCCGGCCAAAGCTCTGTCCCGGCCCGACGCGCCACGACTGCTCGCCTGGTGCTTGATGCCAATACAGACGGATGACCATTTCTTGACGGCCTGCCGCTACGTGGAGGCGAATGCCAAGCGGGCCAACCTTGTCAAGCGAGCGGAGCAGTGGCGCTGGGCCAGTCTGTGGACCAGGCGTCGCAGCGGGTCGGAACTGAAACGCTGGGCTCAGCGCTGGCCTGTCTCACGGCCGCGGAACTGGTTGGCCAAAGTGAACGGATCGATGGATGAGGAATCGCTGGCCGCTGTTCGGCGGTCGGTCACCCGGGGCGTCCCCCTGGGCGCCGAATCC
>JAUWNF010000332.1 GCA_030612785.1 Phycisphaerales bacterium | reverse complement strand
CGCTGGGCAGATGGGGTTCAGCGCCCAGGATGCGCCGCCGCCGCATACGAACGGCGGCCGCCACCGGCAGGTGGGCGACGAGCAACGGGCTCAGCAGGGCGATGACGAACACCGCCCCCCCTCCTTCGTCATACATCTCTCTCGCAAGCCCCCCGCCGGGGACCAGATCGCCATGCGCGGCCAAGCCGGTTAGGAAACAGAGCAGCCAGAGACCGACAAAGGCCAGGGCCATCATCACGCTCAATGGCGGGAGGTAGGGCTTACGGTAGCGCCGCGCGGCGGCGACGCTCCAGAACACCAACACCAACATGGAGATGGCCAGTGCCACACTCAAACCGGTTGTCTGACCGAGGACCCCGAGCATGAATCCGTGACAACGGCTCACCGTGTAAGCACCGATGAACAGCGCCAGCCCGGGGACGACGCCCATCAACGCCACTGAGGTTAAGGCGGCGATTACAATCAGCGGCGTGACGTTGCCGGGCTTACCGCTGCCCACGCCGGCGAAGACCGCGATGCTCCAGATCGAGGCGGCGACCACCAGCAGATACAGGTTGCCCATCAGCCAGTCGCCGGAGCCGCTCCCGGCGATGAAGCACAAAGCCACACCTAACACCAGCCCCAAACTGTAGAGCAGCAGTATCTGCACCGTGCCACCGAACATATACCCGATCACCACGGTGAACGAACGCATCGGGGAGATGCGGTGGGACTCGATCATCTTGGTGGTGAAGTCGCGAAGCAGCGCCCGGGTGATCGCCCCCGCCCCGCCGAGGATCAAGCCGGCCACCTGCACCCAGGCCAGTACGCGCAGCGCGCGCGCCGCGGTGACGGCGGGAGCGTTACGCGGATAGTTCAACCGGTGATAGAGCGTGATCAGCCCGACGGCGAGCAATCCGTACGCAGCGGCTTTGACGAACAGTCGGCGGCCGCCCTGTAGACGATACTGACACGACCAGATCGGATTGCCCAGCGGAACATAGGCCATCAGTCCACCTGCCTCACACCGGTCTTGAGATACACGTCTTCGAGGGACTCACGTGCGGGCATGAACGACGACACGGGCATGCCCCGGTCGAGCAGGCTGCGCAACAACCTGGCGGCGTCGCGCTCGCCCTTGTGATATTCGAACGTGTAGGTGCGGTTGTTCCTGGTGAGGTGGGCCACCCCCTCGACGGCCGTAATCGCCTCGGACGCATCGTCGTCGCACGCCACGGTCAGCGTGTAACCGCACCGTTGAGCGTCGTCACTACCCAGATCGCCCACGTGCGCATAGCGCAGCAGGCGCCCCTGCTCGATGATGGCGATGTGTGTGCAGTACTCTTCCAGGTCGGCCAGGATGTGTGACGAAACGATGACCGCCTTGCCCTGATCGCGCAGGCTGGCGATGACCTGGCGAAGCTGAATCCTGCCGGCCGGGTCCAGCCCCGCCGAGGGTTCGTCCAACAGCACCACCGCCGGGCTGGGCAACAGAGTTTGAGCGATGGTGATGCGCTGGCGCATCCCGCGCGACAAAGTCTTGATTTTCTCCGACCGCTTCTCCTGCAACCAGACTTGTTCGAGCCAGAAATCGATGCGTTCGTCCGCTTCGCTGCCGGTGACGTTGTATGCGTCAGCGATGAACCTGAGGAATTCCTCGACGGTCAACTCTTCGTAGGCGGGCGGTGCATCAGGGGCGAAGCCTACCTGACCACGGACGGCATCGGAGTCGTTGAATACGTCGTGGCCCAGCACCCGGGCCGATCCGGCGGTCGTCGCCTGCAGGCCGGCCAACACGCGGAGCAGGGTGGTTTTGCCGGCCCCGTTGGGCCCGATCAGGCCGACCAGGTCCCCGCCGGACATCTCCAAGCTGAGATCGCACACCGCCACGAGTTGGCCGAACTCGACCCGCACCCGGTTGGCTTGGAGAATTACGCTCATGGGCAAGTGTACCGCCCGGCAGGGCTACGTGGGTTTGACCGGCTAGAAAGCCGGTCCTACGAGCTTTTGCCACGGGCTGCCAGCCTATTACATGTGGATCTCCGGGCCGGCGTCTTCTTCCGCCTTGGCTCGTCGGCAATCGAAGTACACGAACACGCACAGCGCCAGGAACAGGAGCAGGCCCAGCCAGTTGCCGAGTCTGGCGAGCGACGCCGGATCCGTACCGCCGTCGATCAATCGGCCGCTACAATCAAGGAACGGCATGATCTTGCCGACGACCTCTTCCTGACCGCCCACCCAGGTCTTGGCGCCCAGGAGAAGTTCATCGAGCGCAGCGGTGAAGTTGACCAGAACCTCCATGATCGCGCCGCCGGCAATCAGGCCCGAGGCGATCAGGATGCCCTTGTTGCTGCGGGCCTTCGACAGCTTCTCGTCTTTCGAGCTATTCTTCACCAACCAAGCAACGAAGGCGCCGATCAAGATGGGCGTGTTGATGTACATGGGCAGGTACATCCCCAACCCAAAAGCCAGCGCGGAGCTCCCGACCAGTTCGATCAGCAGCGCGATCACCACGCCGACGCCGTACAGTAGCCAGGGCACTTCCCCGGTGCCCAGGAAGCTCTCCAGGGCTCCCGCCATCATGTTCGCTTGCGGTGCCGGCAAGGCCCCCTCCCCCTCGTACCCAGGTTGAAAAGCCAGCACCATGATGGTCCCGCAGACAAACACAGATGAGACTAGTGAGCCCACGATGGCACACCACGCGATTTTCCTGGGGCTGGCCCCCAGCCAGTAACCCAGCTTGAAGTTGGTGATCAGTCCACCGGCCATGGACAAGGCGGTAGCCACCACGCCGCCAACCAGCAGCGTCGCCAGCATCCCGCGGTCACCTTCTGGGAGGCCCGCAGCCGCGAGCAGGACGGCGGTGATGATGATGGTGGTGACCGTCATGCCCGAGATGGGAGTCACCGAGATCATGGCGATGGCCCAGGCGGACACCGTCGTAAACAGGAAGGCGATGACCAACGCCAGAATGACCGAAACGAAGGTGAGCCAACCGGCGCCTTCCATACCGGTGAACACCACGGTGCGGAAGAAAACGCTCATCACGAGAATCGCTAGGATGCCCAGAAGCGCCATTGCGGGATAGCTAATGTCCTCATCCGTGCGCTCGAGGCTCACGGCGGCGCCCTTGCGGAACAGACTGCCCAGTGCTTTGCGCAACGCGGTGACGATAACCTTGCCCATCTTGAGGATGGAGAGGAGCCCGGCAGTGAAAATCGCGCCGATCCCGATGTTCTTGGGAATGTGCTTGAAGATGTCACCCGCGCTGGCCTCCCGCGCGAAGACGGCAATCTGGTTCGTCTCAGCGTCCGCGCGGAGCACATAAGCCTGGTACTTGTCCTTGAGATGCCATTTGCGACCGGCTTCCTTCACGACGATCGTAACGGCTTGTTTTTCAAACGCATGTTCATTGCGGGTGAATTCGTCGCCGATTTGCTTGCGGAGCTTGGCGCGCTCATCGAGTTCGTTGAGCTTCGCTTCGAAGGCTGCGGCGATGGTGAATATCGGCTCCTTAGCTCTGCCCTCGTGCACGGCGATGTCGGTCTCCGTCGCCTTTAGCACGTAAATCTTGTCGCCGCTGGTGATCTCCCATTGCTCGCCGAACTTCTTCGTGGACGCTTCGGCGTCCTCAGCGAGCGTGATGTCCTTCTGGGTGAAGGCGGCGCGCAATTCCTGGAAATAACCCTGTGCCTCGCTGGACAACGTTTCCGCGGGCGGATCGCCGAATTCATCGAGCAGGGTCGCCAGTGTCATGGGCATAACAAACCGCGGCGCCTCTTCTTCCGGCCCGTGATGGGCAACGCACGCCGAGTTCAAGCTGTGCAGGTCTTTCAGGTCGAGTTGGGCGAGCAGGGGCACAATGGCGAAGCACGACAAAAACGAACCCGCGCAGATGATCGATGCGTACCGCAACCCGATGATGAAACCCAGGCCCAGGTAATAGGCCCCCGCCCCCATCGAAAGAACGGCCTTCACCTTGTTGGTCAGGGTCTCAAACAGCTCCGACCGGAACGCCAGCGTCTCCACGCCTTGCTTGCCGACGGCTTCGAGCTTGGCCATTCCCGTGGTGAACACGTCATTGAATAACTTGAGCCCGGTGGCCACGAAGGTGTACACCGCGGAGAGAACGAATGAATAAATCAGTATCCAGGCTTGGTGAGTACTCCCGGAAGCACCGGTAACCAGGATCTCATTGGTAGCGGTTGCCTCGGGGAACGGCAGCTTGCCGTGCATCTCTTTGACGAAGTAGCGGCGGAATGGAATCAGGAAGATGACCCCCAGGATCGCCCCCAGGAACGGCCCCAGGGCAATCTGAAGAACCAAGGCGAGGGTGCTCATCTCCAGGTTGGCGTTCAAGGCGAGAATGTAGATTGCGGGCATGGTGAAGCAGGTGCCGCCGGCCACGTAGCCCGACGTGGTGCTGATCGCCAGGACATAGACGTTTTCCAGGATGGAACTGGCCCGTCCCCCCGCCTTGAGCAGAAAACCCGACAACCCCACGGCCAGAATGGAGAAAGGAATGGCCGTTTCGATCCCCTGCCCGGCCTTGAGCGCCAGGAAGGTGGCCGCCACCGAGAACACGATGTTCATGATGAGTCCGAACACGATGGCCCGCGTGGTCAGCTCGGGCACGGTCACGTTCGGGGGGACCATGGGGACGTAGGTTTCGCCCTCTTTCAGCTCGCGGTAAGCATTCTCGGGGAATTTGAACTGGTCTTGGGGCTCGG
>JAUWNF010000276.1 GCA_030612785.1 Phycisphaerales bacterium | reverse complement strand
TTCCGCTATGCCCGGCGCGGCAAGGCCAAGTACCTCGGTGGCGTCGGAAAGAAAGTCACCGGGAAGACCAAACGAAAGTTCAAAGCCAACATCCAGCGCGTCCGCGCCGTGGTGGACGGCAGGGTCTGCCGCATCAAGGTTTCCGCCAAGGCCATCCGCCTCGGTTTGGTTCAGAAACCCCTGAAACGCGATTGGTCCCCGGCTCAGCAGACATCCTGATCATCTTGCGACTGGCCCAAATCCTCCCATCCGGTCGAAGTAATACCAGGGACACCGACAGCGCAGTGGAATTATGCGGGCGTTGCCGCTATGCTGTCCGACCGCCTTCCGTGAGGTCGGCTCGGGAAAAGCGGTCGAGCGTGTCGGCCAACCCACGGCGGGATCGAGTGTATATATCCCCGGAGCGATAGCGCGATGAGCCAAACCGCGACGGCCGATATGAAAACCCTGGCGAAGGGGCAGTTCGAGGCGTGGGCCGGGTCGTATGATCGGTCGCCGCTCAACCACTTCCTGTTCCGCCCGGCGCACACGGCCTTCATGGAGGAGATCGCCCGCTGGTACGACGAGCGGCGGCGACCGTTCCGCGTGCTCGACATCGGTTGCGGGACCGGCACGCTGGCCGGGTGGCTGGCGGACTCACCCTGGCCGGTCAGCGTGGTGGGTATGGACTATGCCGAGGGCATGTGCCGCAAGGCGTCGGCCAAGGTGGCTCAAAATGCCCGCGGGCGGACCACCGACCAGGCCCGCTTCACCACCGGCGATAGCGAACGGCTGCCGTTTCACGACGGCTCATTCGACATCGTCACTTGCTCCAACTCGTTCCACCACTATCCCGACCAGCAGTCCGTGGTACGGAACATACGCCGCGTGCTCAAACCGGGCGGCCGTTTCGTTCTCATCGACGGCTTCCGTGACAACATCATCGGCTGGGTCACCTTCGACGTGGTTATCGACCGCGTGGAGGGCAACGTCCATCACGCTCCCTGGTCGGTGATTCATGAGTACCTCGTGACCGCCGGGTTCACCGCCATTCGCCGCCGCAAGCTCAACTTCTGGTTCCCTCTGCTAGTGACCACCGGCGACGCCGAGTAGCGTGTTCCCGATTGTGGGAGCGCCCTTATGCGGGCTTGTGCCGCGGTCCCCAATGTAGCGTCACCCCTTGTGGGTGACGAGGAACGCGGATGCGCCGCCCACACGGGGCGACGCTACAGACTAAATCGATAGCCTCTGTATTGCCAGGGGGTTTGGGGGGGATTACAATCGAACCGTGGTGCGGTCGGCACGGCGCTGGGGTAGCGCGGTCGCCCTGACCGCCTGGGTTTGCCGGACGAGTGTATTCAGAGGTTTCGGTCGGGCAAGGGGGTTTGGCTCTGTGGCTTCGATGAGGCGAGCTACCAGTAGCGGCACTTGCCGGCGGACGGTGATCGGGCTGGCGGCAGCCGCTTCCCTGGTGACGCTGGCGTCCGGCTGTGCCGTTCCTCAACGCCCGGGCCTGGGCGTCGAGCGCCATCTTCAAGAGCCGCGGACCAAAGCCTGGTATCGGCTTTACCGACCCAAAGACTACGTCGATGCGCATCGCGACGGGATCCCCACGACCAAGAAATACCCCCTGGTCATGACCTTCCACGGCATGAAACCGTTCGACAACGCCCATTCCCAGTGCCGTGAGTGGCAGCAGGAGGCGGATCGATACGGGTTTGTTATTTGCGCTCCCGAACTACTCGCGCCGGACCTCTACGGTCCGTTGCCACTGAACCGCGTCACCGGCTCGCTGAAGCGGGACGAACGTGCGATCCTGGCCATCATGGACGAACTGATGCGGACTGTGGACGTGGACCCCAACGCGGTACTGGTCACCAGTTGGTCCTACGGGGGCTACGTCGCCCATTATATGCTCAACCGCCATCCGGAACGCTTCACCTGTCTGGCGGTCAAGCAGTCTAACTTCTCCGCCGATCTGCTCGATCTGAAGAACATCGAGCACTACCGCGACTGCAAGATCGCCGTTTTCTACACCGAGAACGACTTCGCCATCTGCCAGCGTGAATCGCAGGAGGCCGCCATCTGGTATTCCCACCACGGGTTTGATCTGACCTTCGCCGAGTTCGGCGACAAGGGTCACGAGCGCACGCCAAGTTTGGCGGCGGCTTTTTTCGCCCGTGCCTGCGGAGCCCAAGCCAAGACGCCACCGGTGGAACTAGCGTCTCTGCGGGTCAAAGAAATGCCTGTTCTCGATCGTACGGATGGTAAGGTCAATGGTCTTGAGCCCATCGCCCGAACCCGCCGACCGACCAAGAAAGTTGTTGTCCCGCCGGTGCCGCATTCCCAGCCCGAATCCAGGAAGACCACCGTGGTGGCCTCGGCCGACAACCCGTACGCAGAACCCGCCGGCAACCCTGCCCGGTCGAAATCGGGCTCCGTCGAGCCTTCGCCGCGCAAGCCCAAAAGCTTTACGCAATGGCGGCCGATCGATTCGGCGAACCCGTTGCGCACGCGCCCGCTGGCACCGCGCGGTTCCGGGTCCACCACCTCGCGTCACAACGCGCTGGGCAAGTCCGCGTCGAAGTCAGATGGTCCGGTCCGCGTCCGCCTCAGTTCGACGATCGGTATCGCCCCGCTGGTGGTGAGCTACTCGGCGGCGCTGCCCGACCGCATCCGGCGAAGGGCCTACTTTCTATGGACCGATAACGACGAGCCGATTTCCAACGGCGTCAACGGACAGTTGTTTCTGACCGCACCGGGCGAGCACAAGATCGAGGTGTTGGTTACCACCGAGGACGGTCAGGAGTATCGCGCCAGCCGCGTGGTTACCGTTCTGGAGCGGATCACCGCGCGACGCCCGTCCAAGTGAACGGTTCCACGGAACAGTCCATGGTATCTCCAGCCCAGCCATCGTTGTTGCGACTGCCGCTTCGCCTACTCGCGGGCCTCTTGATTCTCACCATTCGCATGTACCAGTTTGCCGTTCGCCCCCTGTTGATTGGCTCATGCAAATTCTCCCCCTCGTGCAGTGAGTACGCCGTCATCGCTCTTGAGCGACATGGCTTGGTACGCGGGGGCACCATGGCTGCCCGACGCCTGCTCCGCTGCCATCCCTTTGGCCCCGGCGGTATCGATCCGGTGCCGTAAAAAAGCGACCCGTCCGACGAAGCTCCATGGGCGACCATTCACCGGCTCGACCCTACTCTCGCGACACCTTGAGGATCGAGTGAATCGGGTATTTGGAGAGCTTTTCGCGCCCGTTCAGAAAGGACAACTCAATCAAGAAGGCAACCCCGATAATCGTACCGTCCAGGGACTCGACCAGTCGGCAGCAGGCAGCCATGGTGCCGCCGGTGGCCAACAGGTCGTCAACCATCAGTACGTTCATGCCCGGGCGAACGGCATCCTCGTGAATCTCCAGCCGGTCCACGCCGTATTCGAGCACGTATTCCTCCGCGCGGGTCTTGCAGGGCAGCTTGCCGGGCTTGCGAATGGGCACGAAACCGGCCGACAGGTTCCGCGCCACCGCGGTGCCGAAGATGAACCCGCGCGATTCCGCCCCCACCACCACGTCGACAGGCATTTGCCGAAACGGCTCGGTCAGGTACTCGACGGCCAGCGATAACCCGGCCGGGTCCGCCAGCAGCGGCGTGATGTCCTTGAAAATGACACCCGGTTTGGGGAAATCGGGGACGTCGCGAATCAGGTCCTCGAGTTTGACGATTCCACTTTCGCGGTCACTCGATGGCATTGCGGAGGACGCCTTCATTACGCTCCCTTACCAGGCTGTCGGAATAACCCTGGAGGCCGGCGAGCTTGGTTGATCGTAGGCTCGGTTGGACTGCAAGGTACCGCAGATCGGTTCGGATTGCCACTGTCGTGCCGAACCCCAGCGATTTGACGGTCCGAAGAACGATTCTTAGACTCGGTGTGGTAGTTCTGCAAGGAATGGCGCGATGCTCAATGCGATGAAACTGGATGCCGACCGGGCGATGCTGCTGGTCATCGATGTGCAGACCAAGTTGCTGCCGCACATTGACCAGGCAGCGGAAACGCTGTCCGCGGCGGTGCAATTGGTTCGCGGTACGCGGATATTTGAACTGCCGGTGCTGGCTACCGTGCAGTACGTCAAGGGGCTGGGGGCGACGCACCCCGCCCTCGACCGGTTGCTGACCGAGAACGGGATCGAAACGTTTGAAAAGGCATGTTTCAGCACTTGCGACGACGAAGGGCTGCGCGAGAAGCTGCGTCAGATGGACCGGTCGCAGATCATCGTGACCGGTATCGAGGCCCACGTGTGCGTGCAGCAGAGCGTGCTGGACCTGCTGTCGATGGATTATCAGGTGTTCGTGTGCGCGGACGCGGTCAGTTCGCGCCGGCCGCTCGACCGGGAGACGGCCCTGACACGGATGCGTGCCGACGGTGCCGCGGTGACCACGGTGGAGGCCGCGTTGTTCGAGTTGTGCCGGTTTTCGGGAACGGAGCAGTTCAGGCAATTGCTGGAGGTGGTCAAGGATCCGGAGAAGATTACGCTTTAGCAGAGCCGGACAGGGATGGGGCACGCTATCCTAGCCCACGGATGACGATGAGCTGGCAAGACGACGAGATATTGGAAGACTACGAGTTCGACGACGAGGCCGAGGGGGATCCCGAGTCCGACCAGCTTCCTTGCCCGTCGTGCGGCCGGATGATCTTCGACGACACCGAGCGCTGCCCGCACTGCGGGGACTGGGTCATGCCCTTGGCGCACGCCGCCTCCCAGCGGGGCCCGTGGATCTGGTGGACGGCCTTGATCCTGGCCGTCGTCTTGCTGGTCACCTGGGGTATCTTCGGCTGAACGCTGATTCCCACTGTTGGTAAGGAACCCGACCATGGCTTTTCCACAGCAGCGCATGCGGCGCCTGAGGCGTACGGAGAACCTGCGGCGCATGGTGCGCGAGACCCGGCTGGAGGTCAGTGACCTGATCGCTCCGCTGTTCGTCGTGGGCGGCCAGGGCGTACGCAATGAGATCGCTTCCATGCCCGGCGTCGCCCAGATGTCGATCGACGTCGCGGTTGAGGAATGCCGGAAACTGGAACAACTGGGTATTCCGGCCGTCATCCTCTTCGGCATCCCGGACCAGAAGGACGCGGTAGGCAGCGATACGTGGAACGACGAGGGCATTATCCAGCGGGCGACCCGGGCGGTTAAAGAGACCTGTCGTGAACTGACCGTCATTACCGACGTCTGCTTCTGCGAGTACACCGACCACGGGCACTGCGGGGTGATCTCCACACGCCGTGACGGCACCAGGGAACTCGACAACGATGCCACCCTGGCGAACCTGGCTAAGCAGGTGGTCAGCCACGCTCGCGCCGGAGCGGACATGGTCGCGCCCTCGGGCATGATCGACGGCATGATTGCGACCATCCGCGCGGCGCTGGACGAGGCGGACTTCGCCGACCTGCCGATCATGTCGTACGCGGCCAAATACGCCAGCGGTTACTAC
>JAUWNF010000064.1 GCA_030612785.1 Phycisphaerales bacterium | reverse complement strand
CAGAGTCGGGGTTCGTGTCTGGCGCCGGATCAAACTCGGTTGTCTGCGGCTCGCCGTCGGCGCCGACTTGCAGTTGCTCGATTCGCTGCTCGGCCTTGACGAGAACGGTGCGGCAGTACTGCACGAGCTTCATGCCCTCTTCGTACTTGCTGATGGATTCCTCGAGGCCGACGCGGCCTTGCTCGATCTGCTCGGTGATGATTTCAAGCTGTTTGAGAGCTTCCTCGAATGTCGGTTCCTTTTTGGCCATTAGTCGAATAGCTCCAGTTGCCGACTATCTACCACAGCACTCTCGATTTCGCCAGAGGCCGTTTCAGTGAGCAGGCGGTCGCCGGGCGCGAGCTTGGCGATGTCGGCGAGAATCCTCCGGCCTTTCTTCAGACGGGTGATCGAGAAGCCCCGGGCAAGGGTTGTACGGTAGCTCATGGCTTCGAGTTTCCCGGCAGCGGCGCGCAGACGCTGCCGCGCCAGTTCCAGCCGATGAGCAAGAGACTTGCCCAACCGCCGGAGAGTGGTTTCGAGATACGCCTGCTGACGGTCGACCCGCCGGGCCGGCGACTTCTCGAGCAGGCGGCTGCCGGCTGACTGGAGTTGTTGGCGGTGCCCGCCCGCTTGCTTGGCAACAGCCCAGCGCAGGTTGTGCGTACGTTGCAGCAGGATCGCTTGGGCTCGGGCGAGGACCACCCGGGGATGGAGGCGCTGCACGAGGATCTGAGACCGCGCCAGCCGGCGGTGCTGGTAATGCAAACGGTGCCGGAGTCGGACGTGCAGCCGCTCGGCGACTTCGTCCAGTTCCTGCTCGCGGCGCCGGAGGTACTCGGTGGGGTCACGCAGGCAGGTACGCTGTCGGAGACCTTGGAGGGTATTGCCGGCGAGCTCGACACGGTGGGACAGGGCCCGGCGCAGGGCCACCGCACGGGCAGCCACATCGTCCAGCACCTCAGCGAGCACCGGAACCGCCAGTTCGGCGGCTGCCGTAGGTGTGGCGGCGCGCACGTCGGCCACCAGGTCGGCAACGGTGACATCCGACTCGTGTCCCACAGCACTGATAATCGGGATCTTCGAGGCAAAGAGACTCCGGGCGACGATCTCCTCGTTGAACGCCCAGAGGTCTTCGATCGACCCTCCGCCGCGGCCTACGATTATGGTGTCGATTCCGCCGAGCGCCGCGGCACTACTGTTGAGCGCGTTGACGCCGAAGGCGATTTCGGTGGCGGCGCCTTCCCCTTGCACTCGGACGGGGTACACGCAAACCGCGGCGCAGGGGTAGCGGCGCTGTAGCGTCCGAAGAATGTCGCGCACGGCTGCCCCGGTCGGGCTGGTAACCACGGCAATACGCCCGGGGAAGCGCGGGAGCCGCTGCTTGTGCCGTGGGTCGAACAGGCCTTGGGCACGCAGTTTCTCGCAGAGCTGCCGAAAGGCCAGTTCCAGGGCGCCAACCCCGCGCGGCTCCAGCTTGCGCACGTACAGTTGATAGCGCCCGGTACGCTCGAAAACGTCCACCGTGCCGGTGGCGATGACCTCCAGGCCGTCGGCCGGCTTGAACTTCGTTCGCGAGGCGTCGGAGCGCCACATGACGCAGGAGAGTTCGCTGTGCTCGTCTTTGAGCGTCCAGTAGAGATGTCCGCTACCGTGGCGCTTGAAGTTGCTGATTTGCCCTATCACGTGGACCGTGGCGGGCAGGTGCAGGCTGACCGCCTGCTTAACAAGGGCGGTGAGTTGCGAAACCGTCAGACGGTTGGCGACGGCCGGAACCGGCGGTGGGGCCGGTCCGCGCACACGATTCGGATCGAAAGGTCGCCGGGTCATGGGGTGCGTTCGCAAGCTCGAAGCTGGTATACTCCCCCGCGTCTGAAACGGCGCAGGTCAGCGCCCGCTTATACCCAGCGCTGCGTCCGGTCGCAAGCAACGAGCTGCCCAGCGCGGAATCGGTTTTGAGAACCTCGGTGGAAGGTCCACGTCCTGGGGTGTCGGGGCGGGAGAGTAAGGAGATTGCAAGATGCCGGGAAAACAAATTCACCTGCCGAAACTGGAGATTCACCCGTTGACGCCGGAGCGCTGGGGGGACTTGGAAGCCCTGTTCGGTCCGCGCGGGGCGTGCGGCGGTTGCTGGTGTATGTGGTGGAGGCTGAAGCGGTCCGAGTTCGAGCAGCGGAAAGGTCCCAAGAACAAGCGGGCACTGAGGCGCATCGTCGATTCAGGAGAAGTGCCCGGTTTGCTGGCCTATACGCGTGCGACGCCCATTGCCTGGTGTTCGCTTGGGCCCAGGGAATGCTATCCGGTCCTGGACCGCTCACGGGTTCTCAAGCGGGTCGATGACCAACCGGTTTGGTCGATCGTATGTTTCTTCGTCGCCAGGCCGTTCCGGCGTCGGGGAGTCACGGTCGAATTGCTCCGGGCGGCGGTCAAGTACGCCAAGGAACAAGGGGCGGGGATCATTGAGGGTTACCCGGTGGAGCCCAGGAAAGCGAGCGTGCCCGATGCCTTCGCCTGGGTGGGCACGGCTACGGCGTTTGCCCAGGTCGGTTTCGAGGAGGTCCTGCGGCGCTCCCCAACCCGGCCGATCATGCGCTACCTCGTGAAGAGCGGGCGGGCAGCCCCGAGGCCGGTTGGGCGCAAATAATATCCCGCGGTAGGACGTTGTTCGGGCCGGAGAGGAAATGTGCCTACCGCGGGATCAGATGCACACCAAGGGGGCAATCCAGTGCCCCACACTTCTCTAAGTTCATTATCTTTATGATGCGAGGGGGTGTCAATAGGTATCATGCCCCTCCCGGAACTCTTTTTGGAAAAGCTCGAGGGCCGGCCGCCGGGGCTGGTCGGATGGTCCGGTAGGGCGGTTTTCAGGGGATTCCGGCGACCCAATCGCCCTATGAACCGGCCAGGAGGCCTTCGACACGCTCGTACTTCTGCCTGAAAAGATCGGCCCAGCCCTTGATGAGGGCCTCCGTCGCAGCGCGACGCGACCGAGCCTTGGCGCCCAATTCGTAGGCTTCGGATTCGCTGACGATGGGCGTGAGCAGTTCGGCCAGGGCAGCCTCGGGCATGCCCGCATCGATGATCTTGCGCCAGCAGCGCTGGAGCATCACGTGATTGTCTTCGCAGGCAGCCAGGAGCAACGGCCCGACCACGTGAGATTGTTTCTTCTCCAACTCATGATCCTGGGGCAGGACTGAAGACATTTCAAAGGGGTTGTCGCGCACGCCGAGCTTGTCGCGGTGTTCGCTGTAGAACCTGTGATTGATCGGGTAGCGGAAAAGCGTATTGCCGTGCCCGCCGCGCAACTCAGCTTTGAAGCTCCAGATTCTCTGACCTGCTTCACTTACGCAGAAACGGGCGAAGCGCTCGCCGATTTCGGGGTGCAGGGCATAGGTCAGCACGGAGATGGGATCGGGAGTGACGGCGTTTGCGTCAGCCGGAACCACGTAGCTCAATATGTCGTCGCCGCGCTGCTCGATCTGGCGCAAGGCGTTGAAGTTCACGCAAAAGCCCGCCAGGCAGTTCCCCGTGGAGACGCTGCTGATGACTTCCGTACTACTGCCCGCCAGGGCCCGGCAATTCGCCGCGATGCGCAGGATGATGCCCCATCCCTGCTCCCAACCGTACTTCTGGAGGATCATCAGCAGGCATTGACGGTTGCTGCCGCTGCGCTGGGGGTCGGCAATGGCCAGCCAGCCGTAGAACCGTGGGTCGGACAGATCTTTCCAGGAGGTCGGCGCGGCGATGCCGCGCTGGCGGCAGGACTTGTCGGCGACGAGGATTCCAAACCCGGACAGTGCAGATGAGTGCCAACGGTTTTGGGGATCGCGCGTCGCCAGGCCCATGATGACCGCAGGCAAGTCGGATTCCACCGTGGATAAATCTACGGCTCTGGACAACCCCTGATCGGCAATCAACTCGTGGTCGAGCGGGCCGCCACCGAACAACACGTCGGGGAGCGGGCGCCCGGCCGGGATGAACTCCGGTCGGCCGGCCTCCTGAACGAACTCCACGCACTGTGGCGTACCCGCGGCAACCCACTGGATCTGAACGTAGCTGCCGTATTTCTCTTTGTGCCAATCCGAGAAGGCTTCCGCGAAGACCGAGCGAATCATCTGGTTGTGCGGCGTTACCACCGCGAACTGCTCCACCTTCGGCTCGGCGGGGATCTTGACCACGGGGGGCTTCTCGCAGCCCGTCACCGCGAACAGCAGCGCGAGGGGCATCACGAAACGATTCAGCAATCGGGCGTTATGCCAGCAGAATTGCTTGAGCAACATCGGTCGATCTCCAAAGCGCGGACTCATTCTGGACAGGCCCCGACCGCGCGAGTCGATAGGCTCTTCGCCGCGCCGCGTGCATGAGCAGGCCGCCCCGGCCATGAACGCAGCCCCGCATAATCCCGTATTTCAGCCGCCGTGACCGCGGTTGTCAATAAGGCTGAAAATCCGGTCCGGGTCACTTGCGTCGGCTGCGCAGCTTCTGGGCTTCGTCAGCCTTTTTGGCCAGGCGCTCCAGGAATGAAGGCCCACGCGGCTTTTTCGGTGTAGGTGTCGCCCCGGGGGCGGTTGCGGGGGGCGTATCAGCAATTCTCTCTTTCTCGGCTTCGACGTGCTTGCGGATATGCCACTGCTCCAGGGCCCCCAGGAGACTGCTGGTCATGATGTATAGATTCAGTCCGCTGGGCATGTTGTAGAAGATCAAAATCATAAAAACGGACATCAGCGGCATCATGGCCTGCATCTGCTTTTGCATCTGACCCGCTTGGTCCGACTGGCCGGATGCCGGGGGCGTGGTCTTGGGCATGAGCTTCTGCTGGATATACATGGTGGCGCCCACCAGCAGGGGCAGCAGGTTGAGGGCGGTGATTGCCCCGACCAGCGGAAAGGAGAATCCGTCCCCGGCGAACCTGTACAACTGGTCCGGCGCGGTGAGGTCATTGATCCACCAGATAAAGCCGTGGTGGCGCATGGCGATGTTGTTGTTCAGACTGCTGTACAGCGCCACCCAGATGGGCATCTGCAACACCATGGGCAGGCAACTGAGCATCTGCCCCGCGGGGTTGACCCCCGCTTCCTTGTAGACCCGCATGGTCTCCTGCTGCAAGCGCTGCTTGTCGTTGGCGCAACGCTTCTTGACCTCCTCGATCTTCGGCTGGAGCTTGCCCATGGACTGCTGCATCTTCACCATGTTGACCTGGGTCTTCTTGGTGATCGGATGCAGGATCACACGCACCACCAGCACGAGCAGGAAGATGGCCACGCCGTAGTTGCGGACTACCGCGTGGAAAGAATTCAGTAGGGTGACCATCAACCCCGTCAGCCAGGAGAAGGTACACCAAAGCCCCTGGTCCTGGTTGAGCATGTAGTAGTTGCGCCGCCGGTAGTCTTCGTTGCGCTCATCGAGAAAGACCCGTTTGTCCTTGGGGCCGATGTAGTGCTCGGCGTGCAGGGTGGTTGCCTCGCCAGGCTGTAGTGAAAATGGGCCCAGCAAGAGTTGTGGCACAACGTCATCCGGGGTCTCGGCGGCGCCGTCCAGATCTACGGCGGCAGCCTCGTGAGTATAGCCGGGCGCCTCGCTGCCGTCGGGCTTGACCGGCGTGGTGATGAACGCGAAATACTTATTCTCGGCGGCGACCCACCAAAACTGACTGGTGTTCCGTGCACCATCGCCCTGGGTGTCAAACAGCGTGAGCGGCCCGGTGTTCTTGGAGACGTCGGCGAACTGGGTGGCGCCGCGCGGTTGAACCGCACCGTCGAGGAACAGGCCCACGTTTACCCGGCGATCGTCCACGCGCCGGTCTTCTTGCTGAATGCCCACCGCCCCGCGCTGGGTGAGGCGCACCTTGTGGCGCTGATCGGTGAGATTCTGCACGGTCAACTCGGTTTTGAGGTCGTAGCGCGCGGAATCGGCCGTTGCGGGCTTAAGGACGTAGCGGCGCGTCAGGTGAATGATCGGATTCTGGTCGCGAACCACGTCACACTCGAATACCACGGCTTGGGAATCGACGCCCTCTTCCTTTCGGCCCCGCCATAGCATTTCGTCGAGCCGGAGCTTCACGCCGTCCAGCAGGATGCTCTCAAGGGGTAGCGAACGGAGTTGCCTGTCGCCGATCTCTACCGGGCGTAGCAGTTGGTAAGGGTCGTCGGCATCGACCGCCGCCTTATAGTCCGACAACAGAACGGACTCAATCGACGCCCCAACGTTGGACAGGGTCAATTCCGCGCGGTAGCCGCTTTGCCTGCCCCCCCCGACCGAGCCGAGAACGAACGATTGTTCCTCCTCCGCCCCGGCGACACTGAGCGATGCGGATGGCGGAGCGGGCGTTTGCGTCGCCGCCTGGTCCGGTGTGGATCGCGATGGGGACGGCACCGCCGGCTGCGTACTCGGCACGCCGAGTGCTGCGCCCGGCTGCGTCGCGGGCTGGGTTGTCGGGTGATCCACCGGGGGTGGTTGCGGCGGTCCGTAGACCTGCACGACGATAAGCTGGAAAAGCAAATAGGCCGCTACCGACCAGAGTATCGCCTGAAAAAGGACCTTTCTATCCATGCTGTAGAACTAGCGCCCTTCGAGCAGACGAGTCCCCAAGAAGTCATCCAGTTCGTCCACGGCCAGGACTTTCTTGACCGTCTTCTCGACATCGTACTCGATGCGGACGAACTCGACCGTGGCACGATACCCGTCAGCGGCGCCGCGCGCCGGATTGGCCGGTCCCTCATCATCCAACGGAGATTCCGCGCCCTCGTATACTACGACGTAGCAGGCGCGGGTGTCGTGGTCGCGCGGTTGGCCGACGCTGCCCACATTGATAACCGCCTTCTCGTCTTCCGTAATGACGTAGAAATTGGCCTCGGGGAGTTCCCCCGGTGGCTCGAAATACGGATCGTCGAGAAAGACCCCGGGCACGTGGGTGTGCCCCACGAAACAAGCCTTGTGATGGGCGTCCAGCCGGTCGAAATTGGCCAGGATCTTATTCGGGTTGGTGTAAACGTCCTCGGCGAACAGGTATTCGTTGACCGGTCGGCGCGGCGAGGCGTGGACCATGAGCATATCATGGGCCTCGGTTTTGACGGGCAGTCTCCCGAGGCACTCCCAGCGCCGGTTGCGCTTGGCCTTGTCCGGCTCCTCCTCGAAAACCCGCCGCGTCCAATAGCACGCTCGCTCGGCACCCACGTTGAAGTTGTAGGGCTCGTAGAATGTGGCGTGGTCGTGGTTTCCGCAGACGATCGCCGCGCAGCGGTCCATCACCACATCGAGGCACTCACGGGGGCTGGCCCCATACCCCACGATGTCGCCCAGACAGTAGACTTCCTTGATCCCGCGGCGGTCGATGTCCGCGAAGACCGCCTCAAGGGCCTCGATATTGCTGTGAATGTCGGAGATTATCGCAAACATGGACTCCGCAATCCATATCGATGTTGTTGAGCCTGGTCAACACCATGCTCAAGCAATCTACGCACGTATCGGCCGTCCGCAGCCAAAAACCCATGCTAAGCGGCGGTCGCGAGGACGTCAATGGCTGCTCGGGATCCGCCGGTGACCGAAAACCATTCCTTACATCCGCAGTGTATGGCGTGGCGGGGTCGGCGACCAGCGGGTATGGTAAACCCAAACAATGAACGCGCCCGCGCCCGATCCAATGATATGCCTCGCGGTGGAAACGTCCGGCCGCATCGGAAGCGTCGCGTTGGGACGGGGCAGCGACGTGCTGGAGACGTCGGCGTTCTCCACGGCCCGACGGCACGCGGTCGAGCTACTGCCCACCGTCCGGGCTCTTTGCCGTAAGCACGACGTGCAACCGGGCCAAGTCGAGGAAGTCTACGTTTCAGGCGGACCGGGCAGCTTTACAGGGCTGAGAATCGGGATCACCTTCGCCAAAACCATCGCTCTCGGCGGGCGGACGCGCGTGGTCCGCGTACCCACCCTGGAGGTGATCGCGCAGAATGCCCTGTTGTTGGACGTTCCGCCGGCGAATCTGGCGGTCTTGTTGGACGCCAAGCGCGGGCGGGTCTACGCGGCTGGTTTCGAGTTGGTCAGCATGCTCCCCACCTCTAAAGCGATGGGCCACCCCGACCGCACCCGTGAAACGACGGGCCGCCCCGCCGCGTGGGCCGCACCGAGCTATCGGCGGACCATCGCTCCGGCGGAGATTGACCCGGCTGATTTCCTGGCGCGGATGCCGTCCGGCAGCGGCGTGGTGGGAGAGGGTGTCGCCTATCACCGCGAAGTGGTCGAACGCAGCGGGCTTGCCATTCTCCCTGAGACGCACAACCAAGCCCGGGCCGAGATGGTGTACCGTCTCGGACGTCGGCAGGCCGCCGTCGGCCGCTACGATGATCCGCTCAACCTGACACCTATTTACATCCGTCGTCCCGAGGCCGAAGAGATCTACGAACGACGGCACGCGCCGCGCAGCGAATGACGCCCGGCATCGGCCTGGGCAGTGGCGATCACTCGCCTCTTTCGTACGACACCCTGACCTCGAAGTCCACCAGCACGTCCGAGTGAACGAAGGTGAAGACAATGCGGTCCCCACAGCCGAAAACGTCGCCGTCGCGCTGAACAGGGCTGTCGTCGTCGGGTTTGAGGAGCGGAGCTTGTAATTCTGCATCTTCCACGATGATTGCTTGGAGGTCGTCGCAGTCGCGGGTGAACGTCACCGTCTCCCCGGGTTCGATGGTGTACTCCAGCTGCGTGCCAATCTTGGTGAGCAGTGCCTCCGCGATATCCTGGTCGTCGTAATAGAATAGCGTCGCCTCCACGTTGTAGTCGCCGTTGTTGACCAGTTCGACCGTGACGGTCGTGGATGTCAGGATGCCGCCGACGGCGTCACAACCGGCCGCAAGGGGCAACACGAGCACAATCGCCGCCAATCCGTAAAACATCCTCATCGTATGGGCTCCTTCCGTTTTCGATAGAGGTTGACAAACCCGTGTCCGTCCGCTGCCACGCCCAGCGGCGGCGGACGCAGTATAGTCGATGAGCCTGAGTGGGGAAAGGAACTTCGTCTACGGCTCTACCAGCACAGCGCAAGGTAGCCGCCGCTTCGTAGCGGCCTGCGTCTCGTCCTTGACACCCCGGCGTTCGCGGCCGCCGGGGTGTCAAGGCATCGGCCGGCGGGGACGCCGGCCGCTACACACAAGCCCGCGACTTTGCGCTGTAGGGGATGTCGATTTAATCTGTAGCGTTGCCCCTTGTGGGCGGCGCACCTGCGTTTTTCGCCACCCACAAGGGGTGACGCTACATCTGAGACCGTCACGAATGATTAAATCGACAGCCCCTGTACTGCTACAAGTCCGCGTCGTGGGGCATGGGCTCCAGAGGACACCCGGTGCAGCGGGCCCGCATCCGGCAGTGCTTCTTGCCGACGGCTACCAGCAGAGCGTGATACTCGTTATAGACCCGCGGCTCGGGTACGATGGCGCTATGCACCAAGTGCCGCACGGTCTCGTATTTGGCACTGCCGTCGATCACCTGGTGGCGCCGCAGAACTCGTCTGGTGTAGGCGTCCACGACGAACGTGGCCCGCTCGCCGGCGTAGAGCAGAATGGCGTCGGCGGTCTCCGGCCCGATGCCGCGAATGCCCCGTAGGCGTCGCCGGACGTCGTCAACCTCACCTTCCAAAAGCGAACCCAATGAACCACCGTAGTCCGTCCAGAGGACTTCGACAAAGGCCTTCAGCCGGGCGGCCTTGATCCGGTAGGTGCCCGCCGGGCGGACCAGGTCCGCCAGACGCCGCTCGGCAACCGCACGCAGCGCCGCCCACGTCAGGCAGTCCGCGGTCTTCAAGGTGTCGATCGCCCGCTCGACGTTTTTCCAAGCGGTGTTCTGCGTGAGGATCGCGCCGACGACGATCTCGGTCGACGTCTGGGCCGGCCACCAATGCTGCGGACCGTAAGCCGACCAGAGCCGCTCGTATATTTCCCGGAGAACTGCACCCGACGAAGGCGTTGTCATACCGGTATGTTTAGCACCAGAGGCGAGGGTTGCCTACCACCGAATCCGAAATCCACAATCGATCGAGTGCGTCCCTGGCGCACCAATTACTCAGGCAGGCACCAGGTGGTCTTCCGGTTGCTCGACCCAGTCGGCCGAAGCGGTGTAGCCGAGTTCGCGGAGCGTTGGTCCGGCGATCTCCTCGACGACCCGGCGGTCTGCGAGCGTAAGATCCTTGCGCCAGCGCTCCACGGAAGTGTTGTAGATGGGCCTTTTCACACCGGCTAAGTGCGTGAGTGACAGGTCGGGGCGGTTGGCCTGCATCTGGTCGTGATACGCCAGCACTTCCGGGTGCCATTTCAGTTCGAGGAACTCAAACAGCGGGCGCAGCACCGCTTCCGGCGCAGAGACCAACTCCTCATACCGGACCTCGGTGTAGTTGGGGTGGCCCACCCACGTCCTTCCGAGGCGCACCCAGTTGGACCACGTAGTGGCCGCCGAACGGATGTCCAGCGGCTGTCCTTGCTGATACCTCCGCGACCACTTCAGCACCGAGCAGCAGGTGTCTCGGCCGTCGCGGATCACGTGGACGAACCTGGCGCGGGGAAAGTGCTCGAAAATGAAACCGATGCACTTTATATTGGCTGGGGTCTTGTCGGCCCAACGGGTGACGCCGTGGCGCCGGGCGTAGGCGGCAAAGAAGCGTTCGATGAACTCGGCGGGTGATCCGGAACGTTTCCACATGCGCCGGATCCGCCAAAGCGACGTGCCGAAAGCGTGCGCCAGCGTCCCGAACGGTTCGGTCCAACCGTGCAAAACGTGCCAGGACCACGTCACCAGGTTGACGGAGAGGCGCTCGAACTCCGGCCAGAGCCGGAAGAGGTCCGACTCCGGCCCGCAGATCAGGTCCGGATGGCTATTGAGCATGACGCTGAGCAGGGTGGTTCCGCTGCGGGCAGCCCCACCGACGATAATGGGGTTGGTCGTCGAGATGTA
>JAUWNF010000398.1 GCA_030612785.1 Phycisphaerales bacterium | reverse complement strand
GTTGGGGGCTGTCGATTTTGTCTGTAGCGTCGGCCGTTGTGGGCGGCGCACCTGCGTTTTTCGCCACCCACAAGGGGTGACGCTCCATCTGAAACCGTCACGAATGACTAAACCGACAAGCCCTGTTCGCCACGGACAAGCTCCACCGCCTTCGGCGGCTGCGCTTGACCGTGCCACCCCCGGCGCGGGGCTCTGTAAATGATGCTACAGTCTCCAAATTACCCAGACTTCCCGATCGTCGAAAGGCATGACAGATTGCGGAATACGCTTCCTCCAGCGCGGTCACCGTGACACCGACAGCGGGCCGTTGTATCCTCGGGGTATGGACGCGATCAACAAGGCCAAGCTGATGGACGGCCGGAAGCTGGCGGAACGTGTGCTCCTCGGGGCGACGGCCAAGGTCGAGCGGATTCGCCAAGCCACCGGCATTACGCCCTCTCTCGCCACGGTGCTGGTGGGCAACGACCCCGCCTCGGTGACCTACACGCGGATGAAGCGCAAGCGTTGCCAGGATGTCGGCATAAAACCAGTGCGCATCGAGTTGCCCCACGACACGACCACCGAGACGCTGGTCGCTACGGTGGAACAATTGGCCGCCGACCCCTCGATACATGGTATCCTAATCCAGCACCCGGTTCCGCAGCCGATTGACAAGCGGGCGGCCTTCGAGGCCATCCCCGTTGAGAAAGACGTGGACGGGGTCACCTCGGCGACGCTCGGTCGCGTCATCCTGGGCATGCCGGCCTTCGCCTCGTGTACGCCGGCGGGCATCATGCGGCTGCTCGCGGAGTACAACGTCAATCTGGATGGGGCCTACGCCGTGGTGATGGGCCGCAGCCCGATCCTGGGTCGCCCCATGGCCTCGATGCTGATCAACGCCCATGCCACAGTCACGCTCTGCCACTCGCGGACCCATGCCCTGCCCACCATCGTACGCGGCGCGGATGTGGTGATCGCCGCGATCGGGCACCCACATTTCGTGCAAGGTGGTTGGATCAAAGTCGGTGCGGTGGTGATCGACGCCGGCTACAACGAGGGCAACGTCGGCGACGTGGACTTCGACGGCGCCATTGAACCGGCTTCGCTAATCACCCCGGTGCCCGGCGGCGTAGGTCCCATGACCATCGCCACGCTCATCAACCAAACCACCGACGCCGCCGCCATGCAGCTCGGAATCAGTCTGTGAAAGGCGAGTGGCACGATCCCTTCTTCCCGCCGTAACACAGCACGAGCGCGAAAACCATACCAAGCACGCCGACGATAATCACGGTGGCAGGCAAATGAGCACGAGGATTCTCAGGGTCGATACCCAAGAGACCATCGAGGTCCAAGCGGGTGCGAACCACTACGAATCCATTGTGTACGACGTGGGCCAGCACCGCAGGCCAAATCGACCGCGACTGCCAGCAGAGGTAGCCCAGTACAATCCCCAGTGCGATAGTCAAAGGAATCTTGAAGAAGTACAAGTGGAAGACCCCAAAGACGCAAGCCGACACCAGGATGCTGGTCCACTTCCCCGCTACACTGCGTAGGCCACCCATGAAGAAGCCGCGGAAGAGTAACTCCTCGCATGTGCCGGGGATCACGGCGATCATAAGAAGCGCCAGCCACGGCGAGATAGACTTCAGCGCCGCGACGAACGAGGCCTCCGCCCCCAGGATCTGCTCCGGAATGGGAACCAACTTCGTTTGCAGCAAGAACATTTCGTGCAACGGCACCCAAGCGGTCAGTCCAATCAACACCGCGGCGAAGTAGAACTTCAAACGCCCGGCGGCCAACCGCCAGGTCGCGGCTACGTCCACCTTCCAATAAAGCAGCACGAGCAAGGGCGCTCCGACAAAGAACACCGGCATCCAGATCGATGTCCCGCGCAAAAACGCCACGATATCGCCGTCCGCCGCGGTGTTGAGACTGTTTTGCAGATAGAACCAGAACGGAAACAGCAGCGCCACTACCAAGGCGACCATGGAAACGCTGGGGTAACGTGTTGGCCGGATTAGGCGCCGGGCGAACGCCGAGCGGATCGAACCGGTGTCGGCAAAGATGACCGACTCGGTGCCGAAGACTTTGGCGGCCACCGCCACGGCCGCGCCCGCGTACAACACGGTCGAGCCCAACACCCAGGCCATGGCCGTCCAGGTGACATTGCCACCGATGATCCGGCCTGCGGATGCGCCCAAGAGGAGTTCCTTGGTGAGCAGCACCATGTTGGCCACCGGCGTGACCAGCATGGCCCCGGCGAGCTTGCTCGCCGGCAGGGCGGCGATGCCCGCCGGCACCAGAGCGGCGAGGATGATCGGGGTGACGTAGTTCTGGGCCTCCTTGAAGGTGTGCGCGTAGCTGGACACCGCGATCAGGACGGCCGAGAAGAAGATGGCAAAGGGAATCAGCGTCAGCAGGATGACCGGAAACACGGCGAATGGAAGTGATGCTTCTTCCGATCCCGAGAACACCTCCTGAAACCCGCCGAAATAGACCGTGGCCGAGATACTGGCCAGGTTGAGCACCGCTCCCAGGATAGCGATCGTGGTAATCACCAGGAATTTGCCGACGATCAGATGGATCACCGGCACAGGGCAGACCATGAGTGTTTCCAGCGTGCCGCGCTCACGTTCGCCCGCGGTGAGGTCGATGGCCGGATAAATAGCCCCGGTGATGGTCATCAACACCAGGATCAGCGGCAGGATCTGGCTGAGAATCGAACCCGCGGTGGCCAGTTGGGCGCTCTCGATGACGATCGGTTCGATGGCCTTCAACGGTATTCCAAATAGCTCGCAACGGCGCTCGCGTTCGCGGAGTTTGACGCGGTCGAGCATCTCGATGAGCCACCTGGCCGCCAGACTGCTGCGCGCCTCCTCGGAGTCGAACACCGGCCTGACCTTCAGTTGGCCCACGTCACGGTCGAAGTCGGCATAGTTGGGAAACTCGACGCCCACGTGGATTTCGCGGGCCCGCACCAACGATTCCAGGTCCCGTGTCGCCACGCGCACCTTGGCTCGGAAGGCTTCCGGACGCTTTTCATCATCCGGTGTCCGGTTATCCGCCACCTCGGCCTCGCGCTCCAGAACATTCCCATCCTCTCTGATCAGGTGCTCGAGGAATTCCTTCTGCCGCTGGTCAGGCGTGGCGACGACTACGGTGGTATCTGTCCGTATCGCGGATTCCTGCGCGCTGATGGCCTGGACCGACCCGAGCATCAGCAGCGGATACAGCAGCACCGGAACCACGATCATGGCGATCAGCGTGCGGCGATCGCGGAGGATGTCTACAAGCTCCTTGACGTAGATGACCCGAATGCGACTGTTGAAGATCATGGACTGCCCCCGGACTCCGGAGCACTCGCCCCCACGACCTTGAGAAAGATATTGCTCAGGCGTTCTTCGCCCACCTGCACCCGTAGCTCGCCAAGGGTGCCCTCGGCGATCAGCTTGCCGTTGTGCAGCAACCCGATGTGATCGCACATCGATTCGGCTTCGTCGAGGTAGTGCGTCGAGAGCAGCACGGTCTTGCCTTCGTTGCGTTCGCGCATGATGAAGTCGAGGATGACCCGGTTGCTCAGCACGTCCAGCCCCAGCGTGGGCTCGTCCATGATCAGGATCGGTGGGTCGGCCACCAGCGCGCGGGCGATGTTGACCCGCTGGCGCTGCCCGGTCGACAAGACCCCGCAGCGGAGCCCGGCGAAGTCGGCCATATCCAGCCAGTCGATCAGATGGGTAACTCGGTCGGTAGCCTGTTGCCCGTTAATGCCGTGAAGCTCCGCGAAGTAGGTCAACAACTCCCGGGCGGTGAGCCGCCGGTACAACCCGGTGTTGGCCGTCAGAAAGCCGATGGCGCGCTTGGCGGCTTCGGGGTCCGCGGCGACGTCATGCCCCGCCACCATCGCCCGCCCGGTCGTCGGCGCCATCAGGCCGCTGAGCACCCGCAAGGTGGTGGTTTTGCCGGCACCGTTGGGACCGAGGAGCCCATAGACGTGACCCTCCTGAATCGTGACGCTCAGGCCGTCCACGGCCCGTTTCTCGCCGCCGTCGGGCATGGGAAAGACCTTGGTCAGTTTGTCGGTGACGATCATGTCCATG
>JAUWNF010000053.1 GCA_030612785.1 Phycisphaerales bacterium | reverse complement strand
CCGGGGCGGCCCCACCGCGGCCCCGCCCCCGGCCCGCCCCCCACGGGCCGAACGGTTTCCCGTCGCTTGCGCTCCGGGCTCGGATCAGCGGACGCCTGGTGCCACAAAAAATGGCCACACCCGATGGGGCACCCGCTCTGTAGAGTTATTGACGGGACGTGGTTGCAATTGGATGGGCGTCCCGGTACAACTCATATCTGACCAACATTGATTGGATCGGCCTTTCGGTACGGAGCTTTACGCCGTCTGGTCGCTGTGGGGACACGTAATCCAGGGTCCGTCACGTCAGTCCGGCGGCGGAAGTAAAGGTGTCGAACAATTCCGTGTACGCGCTGCATGCGACATTGCGAGGATGCGTTCTGATTGGCTTGCTGCTGGCTCCCGTGCGCGCTCAACCCACCACCCAACCGCTGCCCGGCCTGACCGACGAGCAGACCGCCCGCCTGCTGCGCTATCGGGCCGTCATCGAGAACACCACGGATAGCCCGGGCACGCGCCAGGCCCAGGCCGAGGAGTTGCTCTTCACCGGCTGGCCGGCCGCCACGGACGTGCTGATCGAACTGCTGGAGACGTCGAACGACCCTTCGACCCGCGTGGTGGTCTGCCGGGCCGTCGCGCGTGTCCAGATCACCCACCCGGAGTTGGTGGACGGTCGTTTGGTCGATCCCCTGGTGCGGTTGCTGGGCGACACTACTCCGTCGGTATCCTCGGCGGCTTCGGCAGCGCTGTCCGCCTTCCGCGGTGGGTATGTGGTCCGCCCGTTAGGCGAAGTGGCTCGGGATCCTGCCAGACCGCTGGGGCAGCGCTTGGCGGCCATTGACGCCCTGGCCCCGAACGTAGACCAACGCCCGGTCATCGCCCAGTTGATCGAGTTGCTGAAGGTCGAGGAAGCGGAGGTACGTGAGCGGGCATTCGCGGCTCTGGCACCGGCTTCGCGCGTGAACCACGGGCGGTCAGTAGAGGCGTGGGTTGCCTGGTGGCAGGAGAAGTCGGCGCTGGACGAGACCGCCTGGCTCCAGGATCGCGTCGAGCTGTTCGCCCAGCGGACTCGCGGGTTGCAGATGCGCCTGGACACGTTTCGCAGAGAGAGTGAGAGCCGTTACGGTACGCTTACCCGGCGGCTGGGCGATGTGCTCCGGCTGAACTATCGCCTGACCGCCCAGGAGTCCCAAAAGAACGAACTGCTTGTGGCTTGGCTGAGGGACCCGCTACTCGAATTCCGTCGAACCGCGGTGGAATTGGTGCGCGAGCAGATTTATGACCAAAAGAGACCTTCGGAGGTGGTCCGCGCCGCTCTGCGGGAACGGTACGCCGACGCCGCGCCCGATTTCCGCTGTGACGTCCTCGAGCTGGTCGGCGCCCTGAACGACCCGGCGGACCTGGAGCCGATCCTCGCCCGCTTGGCGGTCGAGACGGACCTTTCTGTGCGCGAGACCATTCTCGGGGTGTTAGGCAAACTGAGGAACCCCGGCGCCATTCCGGTGCTGATCGGCGAAATCAGCAATAGCTCATCGCCCTCCAATTGCGTGGCCAAGGCGGCTCAGTCTCTGGCGACGCTTGCGCGCGAAAACGGCGACCCTGCCCAACTCCACGCCGCCGTTGGACCTTTGCGAACACGCCTGGCGGCGGCCGACGCCGCGGACCTGCGTCTGCGGGGGGCTTTGCTGGGCGCAATGGCGGGCATCGGGTCGGCGGATTGCGCCGCGGACTTTGTCGCCCACTTAAACGAACAGCATCCGGAACTTCTGCTGCCGGCCATCCGAGGGACGGTCGCGGTCCAGGACCGGGAACAGATGGAGCGCTTGCGCGGTCTACTCTTGCATGCCGATCCGCAAGTTCGTCGCGAGGCGATTGAAGCCGTGGGCACGCTTGCGGAAGACGAGAGTCCGCTCGAGGCCTTGGCGAACCACTTGAACGTTGCCACCGAGTCGAATGAGACGGTACGCTCAGCGGCCTGGACCGCTTTCCGCAGGGTCCTTAAGCGTGAACCGGCGGAGATCCGCCTGAAGTGGGTCGGTCGCTTGAAGGACCTGCCTAACCGCCAGATCGAGTACTTGACTGCGTTGGTGGAGGACTTCGCTCAGGCCAGCCCGAAGCCGGCGCAGCTCAACGAGGCACGCGAGATGCTGGCGCGACTCCTGCGGGAGCAAGAACGGTACGCCGAATCGGTCCGCCATTTGCAGGGACTATACGCAGTGCTGTGTGCCGGAGGCGATCCGCACGCGGGGGAAATCGGTGTACTGCTACTTGATTCCATGTTGCGTAATGGTCAGCGCAGCGAGCGGATCGAGCAACTGTTGTCCGATCTGGCGAGGTGCGGAGACGACGTCAAGGCGGGGGTAGTCCGGACCATCACGGACTATTTGCGCGAGAGCGTACAGGCAAACGACGCCCCTGAACTTGCCACTTTGGCGGACCGGCTGCGTCGGGCATGCCACGGGTTGTACGGTCAGCCGTTCGACGACCACCTTGACAGTGTGCTCCACGAGTTGACCCCGCCGCCAACCACCAAGCCCGCGGATCAAACCTGAAACAAACCGCTCGGCGCTTACGCTTCGTATTCTGAGACCTTGCACCCACAGGCCAAGCGTTCCTCGGACGTGTTGGGATAACGACACACAGCTCACCGCTGGGAACGGCGCTGCTCGATCAGGCGTTTCGGGTCGGGATTTGCGCGTTATCTCAGACGTTGAGGCGTGGCGAGAAGGTCCTCTTTTGAGGTCCAGCGTTATCCTTAAATACGGTATTTACAAAGACTTGCAGCCGTCAAGTTTTGCAGGCTGCCGGACGATACGGTGTTCGGCAGCGAACGAGAGCAACGGCAGCAGGAGAGGTGAGGGTAATGGCTGAGCCTACCAAGAGCATCGATGTTCCGGTGGCATCACCGCAGACGTCGTTCGAAGCGGAGCGGCCCGGCGCGCGGCGCACGCCTCGCGGTCCAGAAGATGCCTCCTCGGCGTCAACTCCGGTGTCGCGCCCCAGGATGTGTCCGTCCTGCCTGGACCAGGCCGAGAGACACACGGCCCGTCACATGCGCCTGACGTACCTGCAGGCCGCGCACGCCTTCGTGGCCGCCGTGGAGGCCAAAGACCCCCACACGCGCGAACACTCGTTCACCACCTGCAACTATGCCGTTGGGCTGGCTCTCCGGCTCAAGCTGCCGATCTCCAGGCTCGTGCCGCTGAGAACCGCCGCCCTGCTGCACGATATCGGCAAGATCGGGATCCCCGACGCAATCCTGAACAAGCCCGGTCCCTTGACGCCGGCCGAGTTCAACGAGGTCAAACGTCATCCACAGTTGGCGACGGACATTCTGCGCCACACCCGGTTCTTCAAAGATGAACTTCCCATCATTCTACACCATCACGAGT
This sequence comes from Phycisphaerales bacterium, assembly GCA_030612785.1. Classification (GTDB taxonomy): domain Bacteria; phylum Planctomycetota; class Phycisphaerae; order UBA1845; family UBA1845; genus JAAEQG01. The sequence goes on along the minus strand of JAUWNF010000053.1, from coordinate 8,231 downwards.
GGTATGACGGGAGCGGGTACCCGGCAGGGCTGGTCGGTGCGGACATTCCTTTCGAAGCGCGCATTCTCTGTGTGGCGGACGCGGTGGAGGCGATGTTCGCGCGGCGCAGTTACAAAAGCGGATACTCAATCCAGCGCGTACGCCGAGAGCTGGTCAAGTGCTCCGGCAGCCAGTTCGATCCACGGGTGGCTGATGCCGCGATCCAGTGGCTCGATAGTCAGCCCGAGCGGTTCGCCCCGCATGACCTGTAACGCCTTCTCTCGCGAAACCGAGGATCAGGTCAACGACAGCGGATCGACATCCACCACGAACCCTTTGACCTTCTGCCGGAGCATACCAACTCCACGAAGCCCATCGAGCACGTTCTGCATGTCGCGAGCCCTACGGGCGCGCAGCAGCACGTCGTAACGATAGCGGCCGCGCAGCCGCTCCAGCGCGCAAGGGTGAGGCCCGAGCACGTCGGCGTTGGGCACGGACAGGTCCGCGAGCTGCCGGCGCAGTTGGTCCGCGAACGCCTCGGCGACCTTACGGACCTCACGCTCGCGGGGATCGGCGAAGATGAAACGCGTCAGGCGTGCAAACGGCGGAAAGCCGAGCCGTCGCCGGATATCGAGTTCGTCGGCCGCGAAGCGCCGGAAATCATGGTCCATGGCGGTCCGAACCGCGACCGCATCGGGCACCAGGGTCTGTACCACCACCTCGCCGCCGGCCTGCTCCCGACCGGCCCGGCCGGCAACCTGCGTAATCAACTGGAACAAACGCTCGGACGCCCGGAAGTCGGCGGAGGAACCCGCCAAGTCGGCCCCGATCATCCCAACGAAAGAGACGTGCGGAAAATCCAAACCCTTGCCGATCATCTGCGTCCCCAGCAGGATGTCGATCTCGCGGGCGGTAAAGCGGTCCACCAGGCTTTGGTAGTCGCTGCTTCGCTTCATGGTATCGCTGTCGGCCCGGGCGATACGCGCTTGCGGAAAGGCCGCGTTTAATTCCTGCTCCACCCGCTGCGTCCCGGCGCCGGATTGAAGCAGCGGCGCTTTGCACGATAGATTGGGGCAGAGTTGCGGTACCGTGATGCGGGCGCGGCAGTAGTGGCAGGCGGCCTGCTGCTTCGTCAGGTGAAACACCATGCCCACGTTGCACTCCGGGCAGCGCAGGCGCCAATGACACGCCGGGCACCAGATCACCCTGGCGTAACCGCGCCGGTTGATTAGGATGACGGCCTGCTCACCCCGATCCAAAGTGTCCGATACCTTTTGTTCCATAAGCTTCGACAGGACCGGCCCGTCTCCGTCGCGCGGCGACCGCGTGCGCATGTCGGCGATTTCCACCTTGGGCAGGGGTAAGGCGCGGACCCGAGCAGGGAGCTCGAGACGCTCGTAGTGCGCCAGCCGCGTGCAGTTCAGCCAGGTTTCCAGCGAAGGTGTGGCCGACCCCAACACGATCGGAACGCCGCTCATCTGAGCCCGTTTGATGGCCACGTCGCGCACGTGGAAGCGCGGGGCTTGCAGGTTCTTGTAGCTGGGCTCCTGCTCTTCATCGACTACGATCAAGCTGGGCTCGGGGCAGGGAGCGAACACCGCACTGCGGGTCCCGATTACCACGCGCCTGTCGCCCCCGGCAATGGCCCGCCAGGTCAGGGACCGCTCCACCCCGGTCAGCCCGCTGTGGAGCACGGCGATATCGTCGAACCGAGACGCCAACCGGCTGACCAATTGCGTGGTCAGGGCAATCTCGGGCACCAGCATGATGACCTGCCCGCCGCGCGCCAGGGCGTGGCGCATGGTCCGGATGTACACCTCCGTCTTGCCGCTCCCGCTAACACCATAGAGCAACGTCACGCTGAAGCCGCCCTGGTCAATCTTTTTGTCGATCCGCTGGACGGCGACCTCCTGGTCCTGATTGAGCTCGAACGACGGCTCGACACGTGGCATGTCCCAGCGCGGCGGAGGTTTCGGGTGGTGCTCCGTGATGATCTCGACCCACCCCTTGTCAACCGCCGCTCGTAGTGTGCTTGCCGTAGTGTGTGCGCGCTCCAGCAACGTGCTGGTCTCCAGCGGCCTTCCGGCAGAGTCCAGCACTTCGAGTAAGGCCTTCGATTTCGGGCCTACGCGCGACGATGCCGCGAGGATGCCGTCAAGAGGCTTCGTCAGCCGGGCGAACCGGACGGTAACAAACCCGCTCTTTTTACGTACCGCCTCCGGGACCAGTGCCGCCAGAGTCTGACCGAGCGGACAACAGTAGTAGCGGGCGATCCACTGGCCGAGATCCAAGAGCTGCGGGGAGAGATAGCTCTCGTCGTCGATCACGGAATCGATCGGTCGAAGGGTGTGCCTCCATTCCTCGGTGCCCAAGGCCACACAGAAGCCCGACACCAGGCGACCGCGTTTGCCCAGAGGAACCCGGACGCGTTGCCCCACCTCCAGCTTGTTCGCCAGTTCGGGCCCGACCGCATAGGTGTACGACTTGTCGATCGGCGCGATCGGGGCCACCGTGGCCGTCGGGCCGGTCTTCGTTTCGCCTTCCTCGATCCACAGGCGACCGACGGAATGGGAATCCGGTTTGGCCATCGTTGCGTCACTTTGGCAGCGGCAGCCCCAGGCGTTTCATCACCGCCTGTAGGTCGGCCCAGGCCTTGTTCTTTTCACCGGGGCTGCGCAACAAATAGGCCGGATGGTAGGTCGGCATCAGCGGAATCGCCGGCCCGATACCTTCGATGCCGGACAAGTAGAAATCGTGGAACCGCCCACGCAGGCGACCGATCCCCTGTGTCGTTTGCAGCAGCGTCTTGGCCGCCGGGGCGCCCAGGGCGACGATCACCTCCGGCTCGATGATGGCAAGCTGCTCGTAGAGATAGGGGCTGCACTTGGCGATCTCGTCGGCGGCGGGATCGCGGTTGTTCGGCGGGCGGCACTTGAGCACGTTACAAATGAAGACCTCCTCCCGCGACAGTCCCATGGCGGCGATCATGCGGGTGAGCAACTGACCGGCTTTGCCCACGAACGCAACTCCCTGGCGATCCTCTTCAAACCCCGGGGCTTCGCCGACGAAGACCAGTCGCGCGGCGGAACTACCCTGACCGAAAACGGTGTGGCCACGCGATTCAGACAGGCCGCACTTAGTGCATTTCTTCACCTGATCGTCGTCCAACACGCGCAGGAGTTCGGCCCGCTCGGCGGCGGCTGCCGCACTTACCGCTTTCTTACAGGACGCAGGCGCCGACGTTCGCGGTTGCGGCAGGCGCACGGGAACCTCTTTCAGGCCGAGCAATTGATCGGTCCGAAAGTACTGAACCAAAGCCTCGCGGGCTGAATGGGCAGGTGGGGTCATGGAAGTCCTCCAGTTCACGCGGTGACGTCAGCGCGCGAACATTGTAACAACTTCCGCGGGGTCTGTGTCTCTCTCGGTCCTGTTCGCTGCAAGGTGATTTATCTCTGGGTCGGTGTTACCATGCCGGGCATGGCGGCCTTTGAAGATATCACAACCCGCTTGCCCGACGGGTATGAAGCCTATGCCCGGCTGTGGATGCCGACCGGACCATGCCACGGAGGGGTACTCTATCTCCACGGCATCCAGTCGCACTGCGGCTGGTACGAAGCGTCGGCCCGGACAATGTGGGCGGCCGGGCTAGCGGTGTTGCAGCCGGACCGCCGCGGTTCCGGCCGGAATCAGCAGCAACGCGGGCACGCCGAATCGCCCCAACAGTTGTTCGACGACGCCTTTGCGACGCTGGACGTGATTTCAGAACATTGCGGGCATGAACGGATTCACGTCCTCGGCGTCAGTTGGGGCGGCAAGCTCGCCGCGGCGATGCACGCGCACGACCCCTCCCGTACGCGCAGCCTGACGCTGGTGACCCCCGGTCTGTTTCCGGTGATCGACGTATCGGCGTCGGAGAAGTTCCGCATCGGGTGGTCAATGGTCTCCAATCCCCGGCGCCACTTCGACATTCCCCTCAACGACCCGGCTCTGTTCACCGCCGATCCGAAGTGGGTCGAATACCTGGAGAACGATCCGCTTCAGATTCATCAGGCGACTGCGGGGTTCTTCCTGGCTTCGAGGCGAATGGACAAGGCCGTGCGGCAGTTGCCGAGCACCGAGGCGGTCCCGCTGCACCTCATGCTGGCCGGCGACGAGCGGATCGTAGACAATGAGACCACGCGCCAGTTCGTTCGCGAGATGAACTGGCCCCACCGTTTGATCACTACGTACCACGAGTCTCGCCACACCTTGGAGATGGGACCGGACCGCGAGCGCTATCTCCAGGATGTGGTCCGCTGGCTGATGAATCCCGAGGTCGGGGCCACCTGCGTTCGTTAATGCGTGTTCGTCGCCAACGTGGGAGCGGTCGGGGCGGCCTCCTCCGGCTTCCAGACACGCAGCTCGGTAACCTCGTACTCCACGGAGCCTGCCCCGCGCGGGCAGTACTGCATGTTGGTTGCGCGGCGCGTCGACCCGGGCATTAGCGGACCTCGCCAGTCGTTGTCGATCGCCAGCGGAGTGGCGACGTATTCGGTGTTGGCGGAGATCGGCCGGCCGGTCTCGTCCAGAACCACCACGCGCAGGGCCAACGTCGAGATTACCTCGTCGCCGTCGTTTACGACGGTGATGGACGTTTCGGTGAGATCGGGGCGGGTGGGGTACGGCCGGGCGTCAACTTCGATCTTGAGGTGCTCCACATAGCCAGGGCGGCGTTCGTCGTTGAGCACGTCGGCCAGCGCGGGCGGCAGTGCGTCCCTTAGCGCAGGCAACTCCTCAAGCAGCATTTGGGCTGTGCCGATCAGCGTGTCAGCCTTTTGGTCCACGATATGCATGCCGTAAAGTGCTATCAATGAAGCACTTACGATGCACGTGATAGCGATCGCGCTGATTCCCAAGGCAATCGCGGTGAATACCGACATCCGTTTTCCGGGGGTGTGCGGGTGCATGGTTAAATCTCCGATTACCAGCGTTACGACTGCGTCGAGCGGCGCTATAACGCCGCAACGTTCACTCCAGACCGGTATTCGGGGCGGGTTGCGAGATATTGTGCTCGCCGGTGGACTTTCTGTAGCACAGCCTGGTCGGTACGCCCAACGGCCTGGCAGGAGGCGCTCCGCCGCCAAAGGCCCCCGAGCACAACCTCCACGTAAGTTGCTCACGGTGGCGATTCCACTAAAATCAGGCATCTTCGTCTTCGCCACAAGGCATAGGAGCATTCGTGGATGGCACAAGCGCCTGAGACCTCCGAAGCACCGGAACGGATCGAGAACCAATCCATCGTCACCGAGATGCAGGACTCGTACCTGACGTACGCGATGAGCGTAATCATGGCCCGCGCCCTGCCCGACGTGCGTGACGGGCTCAAGCCCTCGCAGCGCCGCATCCTGGTGGCGATGAACGACCTGAATCTGGGGGCCCGGAGCAGCCACCGCAAATGCGCGAAGATCAGCGGGGACACGTCGGGCAACTACCATCCGCATGGTGACCAGGTGATCTACCCGACGCTGGTCCGCATGGCCCAATCGTGGAACATGCGTTACCCCCTGGTGGATCCGCAGGGGAATTTCGGGTCGTTGGACGGTGATCCGCCGGCAGCGATGCGCTACACCGAGGCGCGCATGGCGGCTCCCACGACGGACTTGATGGCGGATATCGAGTATGAGACGGTTGACGTCGAGCCGAACTTCGATAACACGCGGACCGAGCCGACGGTGCTGCCCGGCAGGTTCCCCAATCTGCTGGTTAACGGTTCGAGCGGCATCGCGGTCGGCATGGCCACCAACCTCGCTCCACATAACCTGGGCGAAATTTGCGACGGCATCATCGCGCTGATCGACAATCCGGACATCACCATCGCCGAACTCATGCGGCACGTACCCGGGCCGGACTTCCCCACCGGAGGGCAGATCTGTGGGCGGCGCGGCGTCGTCGAGGCCTACGACACCGGTCGAGGCTCGGTCACCGTGCGCGGCAAGCTGCACGTCGAGGAGCTGCGCGGCGGGCGGCAGGTGATCGTCATCGACGAGGTCCCCTATCAGGTATTACGCTCGACGATCACCGAGAAGATTGCGGCCGCGGTAAAGCACGGAACCATCAAAGAGGTGTCCGCGATCAACGATGCCTCGGACCGCAAGCACCCCGTGCGGATCGAGGTCGAGCTGAAACGCGAAGCCAACGAAGACGTCATCATCAACCAGCTCTACCAGTACACCCCGCTGCAGACCAACTTCAACATCATGAGCATCGCCCTGGTGGATCGGCAGCCGCAGACACTTTCCCTCAAACGGATAATGCAGCTCTATGTCGACCACCGCGAGGACGTCATCCGGCGGCGAACGCTCTTCTTGTTGCGGCGGGCGAAACAGCGGGCGCACATTCTGGAAGGTCTGATTCTTGCCGTCGGTGACATCGACCGGGTCATACAGTTGATTAAGGACTCGCCCGATCCAGCGACCGCGAAGCGCCGTCTGATGGAGCAGGAATTACACCTGACCGAGGATGAAGCCCTGCGTCGCCTCCTGCCCCAGACGTTCGTTCAGCGGTACTCGACGACTGGTCATCACCTCACGGGTGTGCAGGCCGGCGCCATCCTCTCCATGCAGTTACAGCGCCTGACCGGTTTGGAAGTTGAGAAGCTGGGCGGGGACTACTCCAAACTGGTCGAGGAGATCGAGGGGTACGAAGCCATTCTGCGCAACGAACGCTTGATCCTGGACATCATCCGCGAAGACCTCTACGAAATGAAGAAGAAGTACGGCGATCCGCGGCGCAGTGAGATCGTGGAGGCGGTCGGCGACTTCAAGCTCGAGGAACTGATCCCCGATGAGCAAGTGGCCGTCACCATCACCCATCAGGGCTACGTCAAGCGGACAGACCTGGAGAGCTATCGTAAGCAGGGGCGCGGCGGCAAAGGCGTGCGCGGCAGCGACACCAAGGAGGGGGATTTCCTGGAACATCTCTTCGTGGTCTCGACCCACGACTACCTGCTGGTGTTCACCAATCGCGGGCGCGTGTACTGGACGCGCGTGTACGACGTTCCCGCGATGAGCCGGACTTCGCGCGGGCGCTCCATGGCGAATCTGCTGCACATGCAGGATAACGAGGTGCATCGCGCGGTATTGGCGGTTCGGCAGTTCGACGAGTCCTACGCCCTCTTCGCCACGGCCAAGGGCACGGTGAAGAAAACGCCGCTTAACGCCTTCCGCAATATCCGTTCCAACGGCATCATCGCCATCACGTTGGACCCTGCGGACGCGCTGGTCAACGTGGCCATGACCACCGGCGACGACCAGATTATTCTAGGCACGCGTGACGGCATGGCGATTCGCTTCGGCGAACAGGACGTGCGTGCCATGGGCCGCAGCGCCCGCGGGGTCCGAGGCATGACCCTCAAAGGCGACGACTTGGTGGTGGATATGGCTGCCGCTCGCCCGGAATCATCCATCCTGACCATCTGTGAGAACGGGTTTGGGAAGCGGACCGACGTCTCGGAGTATCGCCTGACCCGGCGGGGCGGCAAAGGCGTGATCAACATCAAGACCACGGCGCGCAACGGGCGGGTGGTGGCCGTCAAGGCCGTTACCGACGACGACGAACTGATGATGATTACCGCCAAGGGGATCATGCTGCGGACTGGCTTGTCGGAACTACGCGAGATCGGCCGGGCCACTCAGGGAGTCCGCATGATACGTCCGGGGGAGAACGACCGCGTGGTAGCGGTGGCGAAGATCGCCGGCGACAACGACGAATAACCGAACCGCGACCGTAAGGGAGCGGAACACCAACCGAACCGCGACCGTAAGGGAGTGGAACACCAACCGAACCGCGACCGTAAGGGAGTGGGGAAAGAAAGGGGACATCGCTGATTTTTGTCGCCTTCCCTGCTAACAGTCTACTCCCTGCGCGGGACCATCGATCGCCAAGAATCAGTGATGTCCCCTTTTTCTCCCCCGAGAACGCGAGGGGATGAAACGGCGCGATGTAGCGTCGCCCCTTGTGGGCGGCGTCGGACGGAATCACGTCGCCCACAGGCGGTGACGCTACACAGGAGCGCCCCGTGTAGGGTGCGTCAATGACGGGCCCGCCGGGTGCCCCGGGAAGGACGCAGCGAACGGGCGAATATCGGTAGCGGGTCATTGACGCACCCTACCTCTCTTCCCACCATATGTACTCCGGGCCGAGGACGAGTTCGCCGTCCCAGATTCCGTCGATTTCCGCAAACGGGCGGGCAGCTTCGGGATTGGCACGCAGCA
>JAUWNF010000418.1 GCA_030612785.1 Phycisphaerales bacterium | reverse complement strand
CGGCACGGACGGCACGGGGCTGGCGGGGATCGAACTGCAATACGACGAGCATCTTCGCGGGCGCGACGGGCAGATCCGTAGCGTTCGCGACGTCCGCCGACGAGCGATATGGCGGCTGGAGGACGGCACCGTCGGTGTAATCGACGGCGGCCATCTGATGCTAACCATTGACGGCGTGATCCAGCGGATCGTTGAAGAGCAGTTGGCCGAGCGCGTCGCGGAATTCCAGGCGGAGAGTGGTGTGGCCCTGGTGATGTCTCCGAAGACGGGCGACGTGTTAGCGCTGGCCTGCCACCCGACGTTCGACCCCGGCAACTACACCTCGTTTCCGCAGGAGGTGTGGCGGAACCGGGTGGTTGTCGACCCGGTCGAGCCGGGGAGCACGTTCAAGCCAATCATCGCAAGCGGGGCGCTGGCGGCCGGATTTGTGTCCACGAACCAAACCATCTTCTGCCACAACGGGGTATACACGATCCCCGGGCGCGTTCTGCGCGACACCAAGCCCCACGGGAACCTGAATTTCGAGGGCATCATCGTCAAGAGCAGTAACATCGGGATGGCCATCATTGGCCAACGCACGGGTAACCCGGCGTTATATGAGATCGTGCGCCAGTTCGGTTTCGGCGTGCCGACCGGGATCGACTTCCCGGGCGAGGCGGGGGGCATCGTCCGGGCGCTACGCGAATGGAACTCGTTCACGACCACTTCGATCCCGATGGGGTACGAGATCGGGGTGACGCCTTTGCAGTTGGCCACCGCCTACTGTGCGATTGTGAACCGCGGCGTGTTGCTGAAGCCGCGCCTGGTGCGCTCACTGCTCGCCGCGGACGGGACGCCACGGGCGGTGTTCGAGGGCCCCGAGCCGGTCCGGCGGGTGTTGCCGGAAACGGTGGCCCGCTACCTGACCGAAACAGTGCTCCCTGGGGTCATCCATGCCGGGTGGAGGAAGCCCGCGCCTTCGGATTACCCCATGCTGGGCAAGACCGGCACGACGAAACTGACCCATCCCGACCGCAAGGGCTACGCCGCGGGCGCCTACCTCAGCTCATTCGTCGGCGCCGCTCCGGTGGACGACCCGCAAATCGTCGTGCTGGTAATGATTCGCCGGCCGGATACCAGCAAGGGCTACTACGGACGCACCGTGTCGATGCCGGTGGTGCGCCGGATCATCGATTTGACGCTGGCCTACCTGGAGGTTCCGCCACGTCAGCGGGCCGCAGGCTGACCCGGATGATTTACTTGAAATACGCCTCCATTCGGTCGAACGCCTTGTTTATTTCCGCCTCCGAGACACAGACCGACAACCTCAAATGCTCCTCGCCCGTCGGTCCAAAGGCTATCCCCGGCGTTGCTGATACTCTCGCTTCCTTCAGCAGCCGTTTGCAGAAGGCGGCCGAGTCCTTGCCTTCTTCCAAAAGTATCCTGGGAAACATGAGATACGAACCGTGTGGTTTCTGGTACTCGAAGACGGAGTTCATGCGGTCAAGGCGCTCGCACATAAGATCACGCGCCGCCCGGTAATGCTCTCTGAAGTCCGCGACGCAGTCCTGAGCCCCCTGCAAAGCTGCCAGCGCGGCATACTGGGACACCACCGGCGCGCAGATGGCGAAGGGAATGTGCACCTTCGTGATCTGCGGAATCAATTCTTCGTCCGCGTGTAGGTATCCGATCCGCCATCCGGTCATGGCGTAGGTCTTGGTAAACGTGTAACAGCTTACGGCGTGTTTTCGCATTTCAGGAATCGACGCTATGCTGAAATGCTCGTGCCCATCGTACGTGAAGTACTCGTAGGCTTCGTCCGTGATGACCGTCAGGTCGTTCTCCAGAGCGATGTCGGCCAGTTCGCGTAGTTGCTCCTCGGCGAAGACAGTGCCGGTTGGATTACTTGGCGAACAATATATGATCGCCTTCGTCCGGGGTGTGACTGCCTTCTTGATGCCGTCAATGTCCAACACGAAGCCTTCGTCTTCTCTTGTGGGAACCAGTACGGGTTTGCCCGAAGCGATGACCACCTGACGAATGTGCGTTGAATAGGTGGGAGTCGGCAGGATAACCTCGTCCCCGGGATCGACCGAAGCCATCACCGCAGCGGCCAGGCCCTCAATAGCACCTACGGTGACCAGCACTTGGGATGCATTTGCATCGACGTTATTGTCTCTCTTGAGCTTCGTGACGATCGCCTGCCGCAATGCCGGTAAACCGGACGTCTCAGAATACCCGCCAACAAGACCGCTCTTGATTGCGGAGATCGCCGCTTCCTTGATGTGCTCCGGGGTGTCGGATGTGGGTTTCGCCCAGGACAGAAAAGCGACGTCTTTCACCTCTTTTGACAATCGTGTCATTTCGTGGATTGCGGATTTGCCTATCTTTGCGACCCTGTTGGATATTCTCCGGTTCTCCGGCATTCTGTTCTCTCCTTGCCAAAAAGCACCTCGGTGCCCGATTGCTGCTCAGCACTTATGCTGAGGATGGATCCTGGCCGATGGCGCTCACCCTTACGTTGACTTTGACCACGCTGGGTTTTGAAGTCGCGCGTCTCGCCGTCCCGAGCAACCGTGCGCAGCAGTTCCTCAGCGTTGGTAACTACTACGCCTGCCAGCAGAATAACGCGGCGGGGAGACTTAGCAAAGACCTCCGGTACCAGCGGCGTGGAGGGGCCAAGCAGGACGACTTCACGGCAGTGCGCGGTGGCGGCGAGCAGCTCATCAATCGTGCCGTGGATCAGGGTGGGGGCGGTGATCCGGGTGTCGTGCTCACGCTGCCGTGAGCATGCGGGTGGCTCGGACCTCGGGGAGCCCGTCCGCAGGGCCGGCCCGCAGCCCACCCTGTCGACCGTCGACCGCGGGCCGGGACCATAAAAAACCCGGCACGCAGAATCGGATCTGCTGTGCCGGATTTCCAAGGGCAGCAGGCCGCACGACTCTCGCTCAAGTCGTTGCTTTTCGTTTTCTCCCCAGGTGCGGCCATTGTCCTTTCTTCCGAAGTCTTATCATTTCGTATAGCAGGCGTTCGCCGGCAATACGCGATCCGGTATGGGTCTTGAATCGACGGGCGAGTTCATCCAGCTTCGCGGGATCGTGGACGAGGTGATCGGTCGGGGTGTCCATCGAAACGTATACCGCCTTGAGAGCGTTCTGCTCCTCCGATGAAAGCGGGTCTCGCCCTTTCTTCACTGCCCGGACGACATCGTCGATGCGAGAGATGGGGTATTCGGGGTAGTCGCTCAAGTACTTCGGCATCCGAATGCGCCCGTTCTCAGGGCGAACGACGCAAATGGGCTTGTTCCACGCCATGGCAGCCCCCAGTTCGACGCCCGTGTTCGCACCAAGCGTCCCCTCCGACGACAGAACCAGAACAAGTGCATCGCTGACCGCTAACGCATGATGGATCTCCTCCGAGATCGTACTGCCTGCTGGAAGATCAGCCGAGCAAAACACCTCGAGTCCTGCGTTCCTCATCGCTTGCGCCACCTTCTCGCCAATAGGGCGTTCGGTGAGCGAGTACGAAAGAAACACGTCGCAATTTCCCTTTGTCTTGCTCATGATCTGTGCCCCTTCACGCGCGCGGTGAGTTCTTTCAAGTAGTCATCGAAGTCATTTATTGAGATCACCTTCTTTGACTTGATCATGTCCGGGATCGCATCGACCTTAGCATGGCACAAAACCCCCACGATGCGAGCGTTTCTTCGTCTGCCCCAGAAAGCGCCGATCTCCAGCAACACCCACGGTCGGTCGGCCGATTCCGGGGTAAGCAGAACCACCAACTCCCGCGAGTGGGTGATTTCTCGTCTAATCTCCTCGGGGATGTCGTCCCCCGTCTTGATGTCTCGTTCGTCACGGAAGGTGCTTGCCCCAGTTCCTTCGATCTTCTCGCAGAGCACCCTCGCGATCCATTTATCGGCAGTGGCGTGGCTCACGAAGACGGTGTATT
>JAUWNF010000454.1 GCA_030612785.1 Phycisphaerales bacterium | reverse complement strand
ATGACTTCCCTCACCGAAGACAAGATTGAGCAGGCATTCAGCGACTTCTGCAACACCATCACTCAGGAGTTCTCCGAAAAGGGAACCGACGTGACCATCGGACCTTCCGGTTTTCATTTGATCCTCGAAGAAGATTTGCTCCTCACTGACAAGGACGATCCTCGCTTCTCTCGATCCGACGGCAGGTATCGGTTCAGAAAAGGCGATGCTTGGAGGGAAGCGTACATTCCACACGCGGACAGCCCCGGCGTCTACTTCTTCTTCGACGAAGGCAGGACCGCTCTGTACGTCGGGAAGTCCGAGGTGCCGGGCGGGATTGGCAGTCGAGTGTGGAAACACGTGGGCAAGCTTACCGGAGGAGGGTTTCCCGATCTGGAATTCCCAGAGGCAGCCTACGTCATCACCATCCCCTTCGACAAAGCACCCTGGTTGGCTGCGGCTTTCGAGACGTACTTGCTGATGCGCTATACATTCAAGTACAACGAGCAGCACAACAAGGAAATGGACACCGCCTAAGATTCAGTAGGGTGCGTCAATGACAGGTCCAACGGGTTCCGGGAGGGTAAGGCGAACAGGCGAACATCGGAAGCGCTTCGTCCCCCACCCCGATCGCCGGCCCCAGTGGCCGGCGAAACGGGATGGGGCACCCGCATTCTTCTCTGCGGTCTCTGCGTTCCACTCTTGCGGTAGCCGTCCGTGGTCACAGCTTCGCGATTTCCTTCACCTCTTCCGCCTCGGTCAGGAAGCGGTCGGTGTACCGCGGATCGACGTCGTGACAGATGCGCGTCGCTTGCTCACCGATGGTCTGGTAGTCGGGGTCCTCGGTCTGCGTATAGAACTCGCCCGCCAGAATCACCAGGCGCAGCAGGTGCCGCAAGACCAGCCCTTCCTGCTTGGCTAGGTTGCACGCCCCGACCAGCTTGTAGAAGTCGCAACCCTGTTGAAACGCCGCCCCGGCCACCCACTTCGGCTGGATGAAGAACTCGTCCGGTACCGCCAGCTTGCTCTGGAAAAGGATCATCAGCCCTTCCGGAAAGGTCGGCGGACGCTCTTCCTCCGGCTCCTCATAGTAATCCTCGTATTCCTCATCCGGCGCCGCGACCAGCGAGCCGTCGGCCTTGGCCAGCACCACTCCCATGGAGATCAGGGCCGGCTCGAGTGCTTCCTTCTGCAACGGGCCGGGCGGCAGGTCTTCGGGGATGCGCACCTTCCGCTCGATGACCGGCGGGACCGGCAAGACCGATTCCAAGGCCATTACCTTCTCGTCAAAGTTGCTGCGCGGCAGCGTGTCCGCCAGAAACGCCCCATACAGCGGATCGACGCTCCGATAAACGGTCAGGCGGTTGATGCTGGCGTCGAGGGTAATCTGGTCGCCGTCCTCGGCCCGGGTGAGGTAACCGAAGGCCGCCAGGTTGCCGATCATGCTGTCGAGCTGTTCTTCGAACTTCTCGATGCGGTTCGGCGTGTTGAAGCGCTTGGAAAGAAACTCGCGGACCTCGTGTAGGGTGCCGGTCCGCGTCAGCAAGTAGATCAACACCTGATAGGGGATCATCGATCGGCTGGCCAACTTCCCCGGGCCGGCCTTGATTAAGGTATTGAACTGCCCCTCCGACCAGTATTGCTCGGTGGTCCGTCGCTTGGGACGCTTGCGTTCGAGTTGCTTGCGGGCCCGCAGGATGCCGGGGTCTTTCGAGTGGGGGTCGATCTGTTCGTACTTCTTGCGCCACTTCTCGATCTTGATGTCGTCTTCGTGAGCCAGGGCGTGTACGTAGCCGTGGGTGTCGAACTGCGGCCGACCCGCCCGCCCGAACATCTGATGGGCTCCGGAAGACGGCACCAGTTTCTTCTCGCCACGCTTGCCCTTGAGCAGCGTGCTGAGCACCACCGAGCGGGCCGGCAGATTGATCCCCGCCGCCAGCGTCTCCGTGCAGATCACAAACGGCACCAGCTTCTTGTTGAACAGTAGCTCGACCGCTTGCTTGTGCTTGGGCAGTACACCGGCGTGGTGTACGCCGACCCCGCGGATGAGCATCTGCCGCAGCTTGGGCCCGACGCCCTTGGCGAAATCTTCGGGATCGAGCAGCTTTTCAATCTCCGCCCGCTGGTTGGCCGAAATCAGCTTGAGACCCTTCAGCCGCTCCGCCACCTCCCAGCATTCGTCACGGTTGAAGCAGAACACCAGCGCGGGTGCGCGGTTCTCGCCGTCGTCTTCGGAGATCATGGTCGGCAAGTGCTCGGTCAACAGCTTGTCGCCGACCCAGACGTATTCAAGCGGAACCCGGCGTTCGTCAGACTGGACCAGCCGGACGCTGCGCCCGTGCTCGGTCCGCAGCCAGTGCAGAAACTCCGGCGCGTTGCCCACTGTGGCCGACAGGAGCATCAGCCGCACGTTGGCCGGCAGCAGCACCAGCGAAAGCTCCCAGACGATGCCGCGCTCCCAATCATTGAAGTTGTGGAACTCGTCCATCACCACCGCGCTGACGTCGTCGAAGCGCTCGTCGGTGACCAGCAGATGGTTGAGCAGGATTTCCGCCACGACCACGCGCACGGGCGCCTCGGGGTTCTCGCGGCGGTTCCCGGTGATCAGACCGATCTCGGTCCGCGGGAACCCCCAGCTTTCCGCCCGGTCTTGCAGTTCGCGGAACTTCTGTTCGGTTAGGGCGATCAGTGGGGTGGTGTAGTAAAGCCGCGTCCCGGCGTGTAGCGCCTCGAACACCGCCGCCTCCGCGATCAGCGTCTTGCCCATCCCCGTGGGGGCCGTCACCAGTACCCCGCCCTCCTCCTCGAACCAGGCCAACAGAGCCTCCTCCTGCACCGGATAAAGCTCAAACGGCACCAGATCGAGAAACTTGCCGCAAATCTCGCCACGATCCATAGGCAACAGGGTAACACATATTCACCATGCGGGGCAACGACCGTTGGCCCGGCAGTTCCTCCGCCCGCGATTTGAAATCTATGTCAAAAACCGTTCCAATGAAGTCGGCAGCACCTGAAGAGGTGGGCCACCCAGACGTTCGCTCCGCAAACGTCATTGTATCGACCGACGCCGGGGACCTGTGCTTGACGCGAAGTGTCAAGTACGCCGACCGCTGCCGGCCGCAAGGAAAGGATAAACACTCGTGCGACTCTCCATTGTCATTCCCGTTTATAACGAAAAGGCCACCCTGGAGGAACTCGTCTCGCGGGTGCTCGCGGTCGACCTGCCCATGGAGCGGGAGATCATTCTGGTTGACGACGGCAGCACCGACGGAACCCGGGAGCTATATCCGGCAATCCAGCAGCGCTGGCCCGACCAGAAGTTCGTCGTCAAGTTGCAGGAGCACAATCGCGGCAAAGGGGCGGCGGTCCGGGCCGGTTTCGAGTTGGCCACCGGCGACGTCGTCATCATTCAAGACGCCGACCTGGAGTACGATCCGCAGGACTACCCCCGCCTGCTCAAACCCATTCTCGACGGCAACGCGGACGTGGTGTTCGGCTCCCGGTTCGTGGGCGGCGACGCCCACCGCGTGCACCTCTTCTGGCACATGGTCGGCAATCGCATATTGACCCTGCTGTCCAGCATGATGACCAACCTGAACCTCACCGACATGGAAACGTGCTACAAGGTGTTTAGGATCGAGGTGGTCCGCTCGCTGAAGCTGGTGAGCGACACCTTCACCATTGAGCCGGAGT
>JAUWNF010000086.1 GCA_030612785.1 Phycisphaerales bacterium | reverse complement strand
CGCTCGCGTAACAAGTACGTCGGCAGAATCACCACCACTCCTGGGTAGAACGTGGAGCCGGGTGGATTATAGGTCTGCCGCCGGGGACGGGCAATCCGGTCCGACCGGGACTTGTCAGCGTTCGTGGAGTATCCTATCATCGTTAGCTTGTCGGCTTCCCCGGCAGAGAACTGCGGATACACGATGCAGCAGAAGAGGATTGCCATCTTGGGCTCGACGGGTTCGATCGGGCGGAACACGCTCGAGGTGATCGACGACCTGGGCAGTGGATGGAGGATAGTCGGTCTGGCCGCCGGCTCGCGGTCGGAGGCCTTGGCCCGGCAGGCCCGGAAGTACGAACCCAGTCACGTGGCCATCGCGGACAATTCACGATTCGAGCATCTTCGTGGGGCCCTCGCCGGCGATATCACCGTGCTTAACGGGGAGCGCGGTCTCGTCGATTTGGTGGAGAAATCGGATTGCGATTGTGTGGTAGCCGCGATCGTAGGGACGGCGGGGTTGCCGGCGACGCTGCGGGCCGTCGAGTTGGGCAAGACGATCGCCGTGGCCAACAAGGAGATCCTGGTCACCGCCGGGGCGATCATCATGCCACTGGCCAAGCGCACGGGCGCGCGCCTGATCCCCATCGACAGTGAGCACTCGGCGATCTACCAGGTCCTGCACGCGGGTCGGCGCAACGAGGTCCGTAAGGTCTATCTCACCGCGTCCGGGGGGCCGTTCCGGACCGCCACCATCGAGGAGATACACAACGCCACCCTCGATGACGCGCTTAATCACCCCACCTGGTCGATGGGCCCGAAGATCACGATTGATTCGGCCACGATGATGAACAAGGCCCTGGAGATTGTCGAGGCGAAGTGGCTGTTCGATCTGGCGCCGGATCAGATTGAAGTCGTGGTCCATCCCGAATCAATCATCCACTCGCTGGTCGAATTCTGCGATGGATCGCTGGTCGCGCAACTGGGCACGCCGGATATGCGGACGCCGATCCAATACGCTTTGACTTATCCCGAACGGCGTCCCTGCCGTTCGACGCCGCTTGATCTGGTGGGTATTGGCCAGATGAACTTCTTTGCGCCGGACTTCGAGAAGTTTCCGGCCTTGCGCTTGGGTTACGAGGCCGCCCGGCGCGGCGGGACGGCCGGTGCGGTGCTCAACGCGGCCAACGAAGCCGCCGTCGAACTGTTCCGGCGCGGAGACATTCGCTTCGGAGAGATTGCCGAGCTTACCGCCCGGGTTCTGGACCGGCATGAGCTTGTCGCCGAACCTACGCTGGAGCAGCTTCTGGCGGCCGATCGCCAGGCACGTGACGAGGTTAGCCAATGTGTGTTCTGCTAGCAGATACCTGCTGCGGACTTGCCCTGGCCGGTCCGATTGCATCGTTGATGAACACGGTCTGGCCGATTGTCCTGATTTTTCTCGGCTTCGGTGCGGTGATCTTCGTCCACGAGCTGGGTCACTTCGTGGTGGCCAAGTCGTGCGGCATCCGAGTGGAGAAGTTCGCCATCGGGTTCTTCCGGGAAATCTTCGGTTTCACTCGGGGCGAAACGCGCTACTCGTTCAACATCCTCCCGTTGGGCGGGTACGTGAAGATGCTGGGCCAGGAGGATTTCGAGCTCGACAAGTCTGGAGAACTGCAAGTAAAGGACGACCCCCGCTCGTTCACCAATAAACCGGTGGGGCACCGCATGTTGGTGGTTTCCGCCGGGGTGGTGATGAACGTTCTTTTTGCCGGCCTGCTGTTCATGATCGTTTTCATGATCGGCAAGCGGGGCCTGTCAACCGAGATCGGTTATGTGAAGCCCAACTGGCCCGCGGCGTACGCCGGCATCGAGCCCGGTGACGTCATCGAGCGCATCGACGGCAAAAGAATCGAGGAGTTCACCGAGTTGAACTACGCGATCATGCTGGCCGACCCGCTGGAGCCCCTCGATTTCCAGGTCCGTCGTCGTGGAGAGACCCGGCACTTCAAGGTCACGCCGCTGAACAACGAAGACGAGGGGATACTGCAGATCGGCGTGGCGCCCGCAGTGACCCGGACGATTGGGAAGGTGGGCCCCAGTCTCGACCCGGACCGCGAGGACCATCTCCACAAGGGCGACGTGATCGTGGAGTTGAACGGTCGGGAAGTGACCGATGAAAACGCCAACGAGATGATGTATCTGCTGATGTCCACTCCGTTCGACGTCAAGGACGTGGTGGTCGAACGGGCGGTTTCTTCGGAAACCGACGCCGCGACGAAGCGAATCCACGTACAACTACCGATTCAGTTCGGCATCTATCCCAGCGATATGGAGGACCAGCAGTCGCTACACGCCCACGTTCTCGGCCTGGCGCCCCTGGCCAAGGTCGCTTCGGTGGAGGAGGGCGGGCGGGCCCACCTCGGGGGACTTGAGGCCGGGGATATCATCCTTAAGTGGGGCACGCAATGGTATCCCACGCGCGGGGATATCGTGAAGAGCGTCCGGGAGAACCCCGAGATCGATATCCCTACCATCGTCGAGCGCGACGGTCGCCGGGTGATTCTGACCGTGCGCCCGAAGGTCAAGCGGCGGCTAATTCGAGCGGCGGGCAAACCGGAGATCGGCGCCGAACTCAACATCAACGCAACCGAGGTGCTGCGCATCGGGGCGGTGGCCAAGACCGTCTATGACAACCGGCCGTCACCCGCCGCGCGCGCCGGCATCCCCGCGGGAGCGTTGATTACCCATGCTGATGGGGAGTCGATTGGCACGTGGCTGGAACTCATAGAATGCTTCCGCACCCACGCCGGCGGTGCGGTGACCCTGACGTACGACCATGGTCGCGAGACCGGGCTGACCTGCGAATTCGAGGTGCCGCGCACGATTCGCACCATCCTCGGGCTTCCGCCGCACGCCCGGATCAGCGCCATCGACGGGGAGGAACAAGTCCGCATCGATGTGGCGGGCCGCCGGCGCACGGTGGCGGTGAGTAGCAGTATCGGGCTGCGCGCCAAGCTCAGTGAAAAGAAGGGGCAGACGGTGACGGTGACCTACGCCGAGTCACCCTTTGCCGAAAGTCAGACCGCGGAGTTGACCGTGACCGAAGACATGGTCGATCCGTGGTTCGGGCGCATCCTCTATTACGTGGACGTTAGACCGCTGCAAGCGACGAAGACCATCAAAAAAGGACCAATCGACGCGGTCGTGCTGGGGGCCAAGAAGACGGTCTACTTCGTGGCGAGCGTGTATACCATCATGGAGCGGATGATCTTCTCGCGGACCTTGAGCGTGGAGAACCTCTCCGGGCCGGTCGGGATCGTCAACATCGGCCGGCGGGTCGCCAAGATCGGTATCATCGAGTTGCTGTTCTTCCTGGCGATGATCTCAGCCAACCTGGCGGTCATCAACTTCCTTCCGCTCCCGATCGTGGACGGCGGCTTGATGGTGTTCCTGATGATCGAGAAGATCAAGGGCAGTCCGATCAACCTGAAGGTTCAGATGGCCACGCAGGTCATCGGGCTGATTCTCATCGGTGCGGCCTTCGTGTTCGTCACCATCCAGGACTTGACCAAGTAGCCGCATATATCCCACCGATGTTCGCGCGGCGCGAATCGCGAGTCTCCCTCAGACGTCGCGCCGTGAGGTGGCTCAAGGATCATACCGGTTCATTCAGAGGGAGTCCGCCAGCGGTTTATTCCCGGCCGGCACTTTCGACATGCGCTCCAGTCTTTTCTTGATACTCTGAATGCGTTTATCGAGGTGCGTGACACGCCCCTCCAGCTCTTCGCGGATGTGCTGTAGCTCCTTCCGGGCTTCCTGCTTTTCACCCTGGAGGTGTCTGAGTTCCTCCCGCAAATTGCGGGTGGTCTCTGCCCGCTCGCGTTTGCGCCGGTGCTGCTTCTCTGCGCGATACTGCTCCAGCTCCCGGTGTACATGACGTCCGCGCCGCTGGAGTTCCCGCAACTCCTCGGTAACACATCGACATCGGTTCTCCGTGTCCACGCGCCGCTCCGGGGAGAGGTTTTCGCTCGTCAGGGCATCCTCGAATCGTGTCTGCTCGGTCGTCAGCCATTTGATGTCTTCGGGGACCTCGCGCGTAGCGGTTTCGAGCTCTTGGGCGCGCTCCGCCTCGGCGCGTCGGTGCACTTCGCGCAATTCCTTCTCCAGCCGCTCGCGGTGCTGACGCAGGTTGTGGCTGCGGCGTTCGAGTTCCTTGCGCCGCTCGTGCAATCGGGCGCTGCGGGCTTCGAGTGCCGCCTTTCGGGCATCCAGCTCTTTGGCATCGCGTTCGAGGATGGCGAGTTCGGTTTCCAGCGCCCGATGGGGCCGTCCGGTGGCGTGGTAATACTCGCGGAGCGCCGTCTCCGGACCGAGGCGCTCCCCGAGAATGCGCAACTCCACCAGTCGTAGCGGGATTTCGACCCGCTGCTTCAGAACCCGCTCCACGTCCTCCCACCGCTCGTGTCGCTCGTAGAACTCGACCAGCGCGTCCATGTTCTTCAGAGCTGCCCCAACCCCGACCATCGGGTGCACGCCGCGATCGTCCCGGGGCTTCACCGGCCGACGCGGGCCCCGCTGACGCGCCGGGCGACGCTGCTTATCAACCCGGCGGGGGGCCGGACGCTGCCGGTCTCGGAAACGCTGGTGCTCCCGTCGGTGCCGCGGTGCAAACGTGTCATCGTCGATCCAATCCGGTACTCGGTCCGCGGGAGCCCCGAGCTCGTCCTCCGGCGGTCGTGGGGGAGGCGGCGGCTGGTCGAAGTCCGCTGGTGCCGCAGTCAGAGCCGTCACCGGGAGTGGCCAGCCGACCGACCGATCCGCACTCGAAAACGCCAATACCGTCACCACGATGAAGAAGATAACGCTTTGCCGTCCAGTCCGTAGCATGATGGTGTCTCCTTAAGATGCCACAGAGGCTATTCACCTTCCAGAAGGCTCAACGTCCCCCAGTAGCGTTTTATTGCGTGCTCCTGTGGGGGAGCTTGCAGTCCGGCCGCCGGGCCGTAGCCGTGCAGGCGTCCCGTTGCGTTGGCAGCGCGCCTGGGGTATCTTCGTGAGTCATGATCCTGATCATCGACAATTACGACTCGTTCACTTACAACCTCGTCCACCGCATCGGGGAACTGGACCGCGGTCACACGGTTGAGGTGTATCGCAACGATGCCCTCACGGTCGAGGAACTCGAGGCCCGAAACCCCACTCACCTGATCATCTCGCCGGGGCCTTGCACGCCGAACGAAGCCGGCATCAGCGTCGAAGCCGCCAAGTACTTCGCCGGCAAGATCCCGGTCCTCGGCGTTTGCCTGGGGCACCAGAGTGTCGCCCAGGCGTTCGGGGCCAACATCATACGGGCCGAACGGCTCATGCACGGCAAGACCAGCGCGATCTATCACGACGGCAAGGGGATCTACAACGGTCTGACCAACCCGTTCACCGCGACACGCTACCACTCGCTGACCATCGAGGATGCTTCCCTGCCGGCTGACTTTGAAATCAGCGCCTGGACCGATCGAAAAGAGATCATGGGCATCCGCCATCAACAAATGCCCGTCGAAGGCGTTCAGTTCCATCCCGAGAGCTTCCTGACTGAGCAGGGCCGCCAACTGCTGGCCAACTTCCTTTCCATGTGACCGCCGCTTCGCTTCACCCATCCTGTCGGCGGGTCACAGCCGCGGTTTTTGCGGGACGGTGAGGGCGACGGCCCGGCGGACCTTTCGGCCGGATTCGGTCTCGACGGTCAGTGTCACGGTGTAGTCGCCGGGCTTGGCGTAGGTGTGGGCCGGTGTGGCCACCGGAGAGGTCTCGTCGTCGCCGAACTCCCAGCGGTAGAGCCGCGGCTCGAACGAAGCGTAAGTTTTGAACTGTACGCTCATGGGGTTGCCGCCCGAGGCGGAGAAGACCCGGATGCGCAGCCAGGGCACCTTACGGATCACTCGCTCAAAAAACCGGAAGGCTTTGGTCGGATGCCCCTGGTGCGTGCCGCCGGTTTCTTCCGGGGTGACTGCGGCGTCATGTTCGCGCAGCCATTGCACGCAGCGTTTACCCTGTGTGCCGGTCAGAATGTCCACCGAGCCGTAGAGCACGTAGACCGGTTGAAACTGATCGATGTGCTCGGCCACCTGCCCGAGATAGGCCGGATTGAAGTTGCCTTGCAGAACCGCAAGGGCCCGAAACACCTCCGGATGCCTGAGCCCGGTGTACAGCACGGCGAAATTACCGGCCGACCAACCCGTCAAAAAGATGCGGTCGCGCGAAATGTTGTGACTGCCCTGAACGTGGCGCACGGTGGCCAGGATGGTCGCTTCGTCCTCCCGTTGACGGCGGATTTGCTTGTCCGCCGGCGGCGGGAAGTCGGCCTTGGTGCCACGTAGCGTGGGAGCCGCCACTACGAAGCCCTTTTCCTCCGCGAGCTTCACCCAGTCACGGATCTGCCGCAGCGGATAATCCCACGGTTTGGTGCCGTGGCAGACGATGATCAAAGGCCACGATTTCGAGGCGTCGTAGGTGGACGGCGTATAGACCAGGTACTCTCCGCCCAGGTCCGGCTCGGTCGTCGGAATGATCGGGTTGGGCACTCTCGGGTCGCGATACTGCGGGCACCCCGCCACACCCACCAACAAGAGACCATAGAAGCAACAACGAATCGCGGTAGTCATCTGAAACCCTCGCCAGGGCGAAACGCTTATGACGCGTCCGCATTATAACCCGGCGTCTGAACGACGCCATAACGGCCCGAGTCGTAGCAGCTTACGTGCGTTGCCCTAACCGAACCGCGCCCGTCAGGGAGCGGTCCAAAACGTCAATACATACGCGTGTTGGACCGACAGGGTCGAGGATCGGCCCGTGACCGAGACGCACGACGCCACAAGCTACCTTCCCGCCGCGGGGCGCGCCTCGTCGAGGACGGTTGGCAAGTGTTCGAGAATGCGGTTTCGATTACGCTGGGGAATATCCGTAAGCAGGTGGTCAAACCCCCGTGAAAAAGCTCGTACATAAGCGTCTGCGGCCGAGGTCGCGCGGGGGGGGCGTCCGTTGGGCAGACCACCGTTGGCAAAAGCGAGGGCCGCCCATGCACGCGGCCGGGTGCTGGAGAGGTGTCGAGCGCACCGCTCAAGACACCCATCCACCAGACGGCGGCTGATGGCCCGCTGAGCGGCGCATCGCAGGGTTTTGAGTTGCACCATCTTCTCCAGGTCGCGGACACAAAACGTTAGCGGAATCAGCAGGTCCAGCGGCAGCAGTTCGTAGCGGCGTCGCTTGATGTCGGTGGCCAAACGATACGCGGCGATGCCCATTTGCCGGCGGACCAGCAAGCGAGTGGCCGCCGCCAACGACTTGTAGGCCCCCTCCATCTCATTCTTTCCCGCCCAGTAGCTCCAGAAGCCGCGTACTACGTCGCCCGGTGTACTACGTTTCAGATGCGTCGCCACGACGGCAGGATCATACAGCAGGGTATGGCCGCATTCGCACAGCCGGTTGCTCAGATCCACGTCCTCGTAAGCGCTCCGGCAGCGCTCGTCGAACAGCCCCACGTCGACCAGCGCATCGCGCCGGATCAGGGCGATGCCGCAGTATAGCCAGCGGGGGTTGTACGATCGGCGGCGGCCGAAGCTCAACTTCATATGCGTCGCGCGCCAGCAGTCCGCCACCGTGCCGGTGTACTTCTCAATCACTTGCCCGCAGCATCCAACGATCCGCCGCCGCCCGCCAAAGTTGGCGAGCATCCGAGCGAGCCAGTCGCGCGGGGCGACCAGATCGGCATCGAGTGAGGCGATCAGTTCGCCGCGGGCCGCCCGGACCGCGGTGTTCCGGGCGGCGGCCACGCCCCGGTTCCGCCGATGCCGGATGACAGTTGCCCCGCTACGCTCCGCGAGGTCTGCGGTTCGGTCCGTCGAGCCGTCATCAACGACGATTATTTCGTCCGGCCGCACGGTTTGGCGACCGAGCGCGCGCAGACAAGCCTCCAGCGTCGTGGCGGCGTTGCAGGCGGGGACGAACAAGCTGACGGTCGGCCGTGTACGGTTCATCAAGCTTCCGTCTGACGGTAAGCGGTCGTCTGCCGTGCTTATCGGTCATATCGGGCGGATTCGTACACGTAAGCGCGGCGGTACCGTCGGCACGCGGGTTGACCGGCGCGGTCCGTTCGGGGTATGACCCCTGCCGAACCGGCTTTTCGCTGCACGGGGCGCGCCTCTGCGACCGATATCTGAATGAAAACGTAGACGCCTAAACCGTCTGCCGCCGGCCGTCGGCCTGCGAGATGCAGGCCGCTACGACTTGTTTCGACGACATGCGCATCGCGACTTTCCAAACCCGACGTTGGCGCGAAGCCATCCAGGCAGCCGGTCACCAGCCGATCATGCTCCCCGACCTGCGCCCTCCGGGCACGTTTCACGCCACGCTGGAGGAGCGCATCGTCCTCGGTCGCCGAGCTTGGGAAATCCTCCGGGACCAGGACGTGGATTTCATCCTGGACGCCTACGGCGACGGAATGCTGTTCGTGGACGACCCCCGCGAAAAGGGTATGTCCACTCTGCTGCACCATGCGCTGGGCGTCCCCCTGGTCTCGCACTGGACCGAGACCTTGCGGATTACCCTCAAAGGTATGGACCCCACTCTAATACACCAGGCCTTTCAAAGCCCCACTTGGTTCAAGGCGGTCTTCACGCGAAGCCATCTCGCGGAGATGGAGTGGATGGGTGTCCCGGGCTGTTTCTACCTGCCGCTGGCCGAGGATGACTTGCCCCACGCCATCGACCCGCCCGCCGTGGACTACGCCGGTCCGAAGGTGTTCTTCGGCGGCAGCCAGCAGTCGCTCTACTTCGCGCACGGTGACGGGGTGGATACGCGAACGCAATGGCCGGGGGCCTTGGCGGTCGCCGCCACCACCGACGGCTCCACCACCAGCTTCCTCGACGCCTACCGCCGGTACGACCTGGGCTCCTGCCCCGCCGAGACGGAAGACTTTGCTGAACGGGCCGAGCGCGTCCGACGTTACTACGCCTACAAGTTGTTCTATTCCGCCTGGAGGAACCTGGGGCTCCGCGACCGGTTCATCCTCTTCCTCAAGAAAAAACTGGGAGACGACTTCCTCTTGGTCGGCCATGAGCGCTGGAACAAGATCTACGGGCTGCCGACGGAGCCGCCGGTGGAACGGTCGGTCTACCTCGAACTTGTCCGTAAGACGCCGATCTGCCTGAACATACCCAACGGCGACAACGAAACCGGCCTGAACTTGCGCCACTTCGAGATCACCGCGGCGGGCGGCTTTATGTTGAGCTACTACTCGCCGGAACTCGCGGAGATGTTTGACATCGGCCGCGAGTGCGCGGTCTTTCGCAACGAGACCGAACTCGTCGAGCAAATCGATTATTACCTCGCGCGCCCCGCGGAACGTGACGCCATGGCCCGTGCCGGGCAACAACGCACCCTGCGCGAGCACCTGCTCCACCATCGGCTCGAAGTCGTACTCGATTGGCTGCGCATACGGGTGTAGCAGCGCCTTAGTCAGTAGGGTGGGCGATCAGGCTGATTTGGAACTCAGGGTGACCGGCAGTAGGATGCGGGCATTCCAAGATCGCCTCAGAATACCGAACCGCGACCGTGAGGGAGCGGTCCGCACGTCAGCTTCGACCACCGCCACGCCTCCACGCAGGTGTACATCGACTACATGCGGCCGCGCTGCGTCGAGCAGGCCCGCTTTTCTGCGGATTTCGATTAAGAAGTGGGCCGATCCTGCGTAGTGGTTACTGAGGCTAAACCATAGGCTGGTTTAGGCGGGAGAGCTGCCTGATGAGCCTGCCCTACTACCTGGTGCCGAATCCGCCCAAGCCCGAGGTAATGCGGGCGGTGCTGCTGACTGGCGATCGGGCGTTGTTTGACGCGTTTCTGGTCCCGGCGACGCTGGTCCCCGGCACGTATCACCTGGAGGTCCGCGCCCGGATGGGCGTCCCGCCCGCCGGCCCCGACGACCGCGAGCTGCGTATAGGGCGGCTGGACGCGACGCTGACGGTCTAGCGTACCACCCGTACGTGGTCCGCGTACCACCCGTACGCGACCCCTTTACCGCCCGTACGTGACCC
>JAUWNF010000538.1 GCA_030612785.1 Phycisphaerales bacterium | reverse complement strand
GTAGATCTCCGCGACGCCGAACTGCTGATCGGCCAGCAGGGTGTGCGCCGCCCCGGTGGTATCCATCAACTCGGTCACGTCAGTGGTGTGCATGAGTCCCAGGTCGTGGCCGACCTCGTGGCTGATGACGTTGCCGAGGGCTTGGCCCATGGCTTCGAGACTGTGGGTCAGACCGGCGAAAGCCTCAGCGAACACGATGCAATCATCCTGACGGTCGGCGTTGTAGAAATCGATCTGCTCGGCGATGCCGAAGAGCATGTTGCTATCGCCGCCGAGGAAGACCGTGGTGTACGGACCTTCCGGCGTCGGATCGTCGACGGACCGCACGGTCATGCCGTACGCCGCGTAGTCCGCCTCCACGACCGAGACGATGATCTGCTTGAGTGCTTCGGTCTGCCCCGCAAACGAGGCATCCAGCACCCCCGCGTCGAAGGGGTCGAAATCGCCCCAGTTCTCCCCGGCCACCGTGACGTTCGTGGCGCCGTCCCAATCGATCACGATGGTTTGGCCGGCGATCTGTGGGAGCGTGCCGTCGCGCTGGACTTCGATGGTGAGGCGGTAGGCGCCGGTGGTCTCGGCGAAGTCCGTACTGGTGATCGCCACGTAGCACTGGGTGCTGGTGTGGCGGATCAGGTCGTCGATGCCGGCGTCGTAGTCTCCAGTCGCCAGGTTGATATCGTCATTCCAGAATATGCGATAGGCGTCAGCGCCAAAGACCGCCATCAAGGGATCGAACTGGCTGCCCGAGATCGCCTCGCACGTGGCGATAAACCGATCGCCGGGTGCCACGTTGCCCAGGTTGTAAACGTGTACGTCACTCGCCTGCACCAAAGTTTGCTCGATGACGGCTTTGTCGTTCGGCCCCAGATCGACCTGCGCGGCCGATTCGAAGCCGCTCCCCGGATCGATGGTCACGGGGGCCTCGTCGTCCCCGTTATCGTTCTGGTTTTCATTGTCGTTATCGTTGTCGTTGTCGTCGGGGAGGGCTTCCTGGTCGAACCACGCGAACACCAAGGTGTCCGCAACCATGGTGAGCGTAGTCACCGGGTCGCTTCCCGCGGCGTCGCCTCCCCAGTGGGAGAAGTGCCATCCGTTATCGGGAATGGCTGTCAGGGTAACCTCCTCGTCGGCATCGAAGGCCCCCGTGGAGGGCTCGACGGAGCCGCCGCCGATCGTGGTAGCTACCAGAATGAATTGATCGACTTCCGAGAAGACGTCGGGGGTTTGGTCCACCGGATCGCCGTCTCCGTCAAACCACGTATCGGTTCCGTCGTCGAAGTCTCCGTTGGTGACCCCAGTCGCGGATGAGCCGCTCGGCTGTGTGCTGCATCCCCAGATGACACCTAATGACACTATCAAGCTGATGATTGCGTATTTCATGATCGTTCTCTCTCTGCGATTCACATCACACAGGTTGTAGCGTCGCCCCTTGTGGGCGGCGTCGCTCGCAGTTACGTCACCCACAAGGGGTGCCGCTACACTGTCCGACCGAAGACGGCACCACTGGTCATCGGTACCCGCGTCGGGCCCCGTTAGTTGGTTTGATGTCTGAGGGGTGTTGGGCTCGGGCCCCCGCGAAGCGAAGGCAATACGTGCGATCTTATGGGGAGCGGGGAATCCGGCGGGTTCTATAACCGTACGGGCTTAGCCCTTGAGGACCCCGAGCGGCTTCAGGCGCGCGACGCGCGTGCTGATCCCCGAGTTGTGAACCGCGTTAACGACTTCGAGCACGTCTTTGTAGGCCTCGGGCTGTTCCTCGTCGAGGCCCTTGCGGCTGCGGGCCCGGGCGAGCACGCCACGGTCGAGCAGTTCCCGGTGGATCGAGCGCCCTTTGGCGGCGCGGATCGCCTGCCCACGGGACATGACCCGTCCCGCACCATGACAGCAACTGCCGAAGGTTTGCTCCATCGCCGCAGGCCGGCCCACCAGCACGTAACTGGATCGACCCATGTCGCCGGGCACCAGCACCGGCTGCCCCACGGATTGATAGCGCGGGGGCAGTTCGGGGTGTCCCGAAGGAAAGGCGCGCGTCGCCCCTTTGCGATGCACGCAGAGCGTGACGGTTTTGCCGTCAACATCGTACGGCTCCATCTTGGCGATATTGTGGGCCACGTCGTAGACCAGGGACATGCCCAGTCGCTCCGCCGGTTGCTCGAAGATTTCGGCGAACACCGTGCGGGCCAGGTGGGTCATGATCTGGCGGTTGGCCCAGGCGAAGTTTGCGGCGGCACACATCGCGCCCAGGTAGCGCTCCCCCTCCGGCGAGCGGACCGGGGCGCAGACCAACTGCCTGTCGGGCAGATCGATGCCGTACTTGCGCGGCGTATCGCGCAGATCCTTGAGCGCATCGTCACAGACCTGGTAGCCCAGCCCGCGCGAGCCCGAATGAATCATCAACGTGACGTTGCCCTCGGCCAGGCCGAAGGCGCCGGCGACCTTGGAGTCGTCCACCTGATCGACGACCTGCACTTCAATAAAGTGGTTGCCGCTGCCGAGGGTACCGCACTGGTCGGCGCCGCGTTCGCAGGCACGGTTGGACACGAAATCGGGTCGGGCTCGTGGCAGGCATCCACCGGCTTCGGTAACCTCCATATCCGAATCCCATCCGAAGCCGCGCTTGAGCACATAGGGCGATCCCTGCTCCAGCAGTTGCTTCAGCTCACCGCGCTTGAACTTGACCCGCCCGCCGCGGCCGACTCCGCAGGGCACGGTATCGAACAGCCGGTCGAGCAAGCGCGCCAGATGCGGCTGAACGTCGGCGACCGAAAGGTTGGTGCGGATCAGGCGAACGCCGCAGTTGATATCATAACCGACACCACCGGGGCTGATCACCCCGCCCTGCTCGGGATCGGTGGCGGCCACACCACCAATGCAGAACCCGTAGCCCCAATGAATGTCCGGCATGGCCAGGGAATACTTCACAATCCCCGGCAGGCAGGCAACGTTGGCCACCTGCTCCGGCGATTGGTCCTGCTTGATGGAATTCATGAGCACGTCGTCAGCGTAGATGATCCCGTCCACGCGCATGCCCGGCTTATAGGAACGGGGAATCCGCCATCGACAATCGTCGATCCGTTCAAGGGGGCCGGTGTACTCTCGTCCCATGGGTCAGACGTCCACAATAAAGGTCGCCTCGTAGCCCCGCTCCGTCCGGCGGACTTCGAGTTCGTGATAGGTGAT
>JAUWNF010000479.1 GCA_030612785.1 Phycisphaerales bacterium | reverse complement strand
GGGTCCCGCCTGGCGCGGGTGAGCGGCAGCCACCACATTTGCGTGCATCCGGACACGCCGGTACTGCTGAACCTTCAAGAAGTGGGCGGGAGGGCCAAACCATATCAGATTCGCCAGTTCCTTCGGCTCCTCGAACGCTATAATCTACGGATGGAGGACGAGTCATGAAGGATTATCACATCAACATCTTCCACAGCGAGTCGGACGGGGGCTATATCGCCGACATCCCCGACCTGGAAGCGTGCTCAGCCTTCGGGGAAACGCCGGAGCAAGCCCTGAACGAAGTGGAGCGCGCCAAGACGGCGTGGCTTGAGGCTGCGCGCGCGGAGGGCAAGCCTATTCCGCCTCCTCAGTACCGCCCCGCGATCTATCAAGCGGCTTCCTGACCGTTTTTCAGCGCAGCGGAGCAGCCATGTTTTTCGTCACCCACAAGGGGCCACGCTACATTGGGGATCACCAAGGACGATTTAATCGACAGCCTCTAATGGTCGCGGGTCGCAAACGGAAACTGTCATGAAGGTACTGGTCATCGGTTCGGGGGGGCGGGAACACGTGCTGGCTGAACGGCTGGCACGCTCCGACCACGTTAAGAAGGTCTTCTGTGCACCGGGCAACGGTGGTACCGCGGCGATCGCCGAGAACGTGCCCCTCGAGCCCGACGCCCACCAGGATTTGGTGAAGTTCACCAAAGAGTGCCACATTGATCTGACGGTGGTAGGTCCCGAGGCGCCGTTGTGCGCCGGCATCGTCGATCAGTTCCAAGCTGCCGACCTGCCGATCTTCGGACCGACCCAGTCGGCCGCCCGTCTTGAGGGCGACAAAGCTTATGCCAAGAAGCTGATGCACGCCGCCCTGGTCCCCACGGCGGAGGCCCGCAGCTTCGACCGCTTCGAGGACGCCAGGACCTACGTCGCCACGCGCGACACGCCCCAGGTAGTCAAGGCGTCCGGTCTCGCCGCCGGCAAGGGCGTTGTCGTTTGCGATGACCCCGCCGACGCCCTGCTGGCCCTCGAGGACATCATGCTCGCCAGGCGTTTCGGCGACGCGGGCACCACGGTCGTCGTCGAGGAAAAGCTCACCGGGCCGGAGCTGTCTGTTCTGGCCGTCGTGGACGGGCA
Source organism: Phycisphaerales bacterium (assembly GCA_030612785.1). Classification (GTDB taxonomy): domain Bacteria; phylum Planctomycetota; class Phycisphaerae; order UBA1845; family UBA1845; genus JAAEQG01. Next base: position 2,397 of record JAUWNF010000479.1, on the reverse strand, counting down.
CACCATCTACGTCTTGGAGCCGTCGCAAGACCACAAGCCCGTCGGTGAGGGCGATACCGGACCCAACACGGGCGGCATGGGTGCCTACAGTCCGCCCCCGATTGCCACCGAAGCGATCATGAGTCAGATCGAGCGCGAAATCCTGGTCCCCATCGTCAATGGGCTGGAGTGCAAGGGGGTCCCCTACTGCGGCCTGCTCTACGCCGGGCTCATGCTAACCGCCGCCGGCCCCAAGGTACTGGAGTTCAACTGCCGCGTCGGCGACCCCGAGGCCCAAGCCGTGCTGCCGCGCCTGCGAAGCGACTTATTCGAGCTACTGCACGCCACGGTCCACCACCAGCTCGAGGAGGTCAGACTGCAATGGGACCCGCGGCCGGCCGTCTGCGTCGTGATGGCGTCAGCAGGCTACCCCTGCCCGTACGAAAAAGGGAAGGAAATCCGTGGAATCGAGACGGCGGAGGCGCTGGACGGCGTCAAGGTCTATCACGCCGGCACGAAGCGCCTCGAGAATCGCCTGGTGACCTCCGGCGGTCGCGTGCTGGGCGTCACTGCCCTGGGCGATGACCTGGCCGCCGCCCAGCGGCGCGCCTACGAAGCGGTCGATTGCATTTCCTTTGAGGGCGCCTTGTTCCGCCGCGACATCGCGGCGCGGGCCATCGGCTGAACGCCGTTTCTCCGTGTCTTTCCGGTGGGCATGCGTAGGCCCAACCTAACCCACCGCGCCACATTTCGACTCTACCCGCGGAGCACGCAGAGTGTCAAAACAAAGATGACCTCGAATTAGCCTAACGCCCTTCACAATAATACTCTGCGCTCTCGGCGCTCTTTGTGGTGAGAAACCCGGGTTAGCTCGAGCTCCGATACCCCTGGCTATTCAGCCGACGGACAGTACCTCGCCAGCGAGCACGCTGCGCACTTGGGCTTACTGGCGGTACATACCCTGCGCCCATGAAGAATCATGGCGTGGGAGAAGTAAGCCCACTCCTTCCGGGGCAGCAGCTCCACGAGGTCGGATTCAATTTTCACCGCATCCTTGGAATTCCTGCCTCTCCAACTCAGTGCCATGCGCTCGGCAAGCCGCCCCACGTGCGTGTCCACCGCGATTCCCTCGTTCCGCCTGAACCACGTTCCCAACACCACGTTGGCGGTCTTGCGGGCGACCCCCGGTAGCTGGAGCAAGTCCTCCATCGTGTTGGGGACTTCGCCGCCGTAACGCTCCACGATCAGCCGACAGGCCCCCTGTATGGACTTGGCCTTCTGGCGGAAGAAGCCTGTGGAGTAGATCCGCTGTTCCAGGATTTCCCGGTCGGCATCGGCGAAGTCCTTGGCTGACCGGTACTTCTTGAACAGGCCGGGCGTGACCTTGTTGACGTTCTTATCAGTGGATTGGGCCGACAAGATGGTCGCGACCAACAACTGAAGCGCACTTTCGTGGTGCAGGGCAGTGGTCGCGTCCCCGTAGGTCTTGCGGAGACCGACGAGGATTCGCTTGGCGCGCTTTTTGCGCTCGGCTGGCGATTCATCCATCGCCGCGGTGAACCCCTATTTGAGGAACGGTTTGCCCAGGAGTTGGCGAATGCTGGCGATCTGTCCGGCGTGGAAGGCCTCGTGGCGGGCCACGTGGGCGATCGCCCCGCATTTGTCCCGGTAGTGCGGGTTAATCGTCGTCTGGTCCTTTCCGTAAGCAGGCTCAGCCAGGAATTCGTCCGTCAGCCCGCGAACCACCTGAACGGCCCGAGCGTGCATGTCGGACATGACCTTGATGACCTCGGCCGGCGTGGGGAAGGGATGCTCCCCCACTACCTTGACCGGTTGTCGTAGGGGGAAATGGGAGATGAACTCGTCGTCCAACTCACTGGTTCCCAGGCAGCGGTTGAAGATCAGCAGGTTCTGGGCGACCGCCACGTGGCCGCACAGCCATAACAGATGTGCCATGCCCGGAGCCGGCTGAAACCCCCACTCCTGGCCCTCGATATCCTCGACGAGCAAAAGCAACCACCTGCGCGTATCGTCCATCTGATCGGCAAGAACGTCAGCTACGGTCATGGTTGAGGCTCCCTGTTCACGATCGATGTCCACAGCGCCGAGGCAAAGCCTATGTACCGGATAGATCGCACCCAGGCAAACGAGCACTCCTACTCGATGGACACGGTTGGCACGCGCGTGGAGGCATCACCCTTGGCCCGGACCTGGTCGGCCACGTTTTGGACAACGGTTTCGATCGCCTGTCGTACCGGCGAGTCGGCTTCGCCGAAGTGCTTCTCGGGCGTGCCCTGGTCGCCGAAGACACGTACATCGACGTTCAACGGGATTTCGCCCAGGAAGGGCACGCTCAATTCCTTCGCGGTTGCCGCCGCGCCGCCGTGGTCGAAGATCTCGTCGCGGTGTCCGCATTGG
>JAUWNF010000685.1 GCA_030612785.1 Phycisphaerales bacterium | reverse complement strand
CAGATGTAGCGTCACCCCTTGTGGGTGGCGAAAAACGCAGGTGCGCCGCCCACAAGGGGCGACGCTACAGACTAAATCGACGGGCCCTGTACTGTTATGGTGGCGGTTGCGGCGCGCATGGTTCGCTTGCCCGTGCCACTCCCTCGCTGATTGCTGAAAGCTGAAAGCTGAGAGCTTGCTCATTCGTTCTCACCCCGCGGCCCTTCCAGGATTTCGCCGGTAAGCCGGCTGACGTAGAGCGGTTGAGCGTGTTCGAGGAAGTACTGCCGCTTGTACGACTGCCCCACGGTATAGGGGGTCTCCGCCAAAGTGTTTTCGTCGTAAACCAGCAGCCCATCCACACTGGTGAAATTGACGGCGGTGGCGTTGTCATCGACGAGAATATCATAGAGGGAGTCGCTGCCCACGGAGTCGAACTCCACCGTCTCGGTGCCGTCTTCGGGGTTGTTGGTGTAGTAGTTGGTCGGGTCATCCACCGCCAGACCGGTACGGTAGCCCACCGGGTTGGGGAAATGCTCTCCACTGTTCGGATCGCGCAGGGCGGTGTCGTGGATGATGACGTCGCGTCCGGCGATCAGTTCCCCGTCGGGGCCGAAGATCACGGTGAAGAAGTTGCGATGCCGCGGCCATTCGGCTTCCGGCGCCGGTTGGGTGTATACGTCGTGGGCGATGTCCTCTTCCGGCCAGAGCTCGTCCTCTCCCTCCTTTTCAACAATGTTGCGTGGGGCCACCCGGATGGGCGCGGGAAGCTCGTGGAGGTCGCCCTCGGTAACCCGGAAGCGATTCACGGCCATCGCTTCGGTGATGCAATCCCTGATCGAGTCCGGCTCCTCGCAGTCTATTCTGTACTCGTGACTTGCCGGGTCGTCGTCGGGCGGGTCGGGTACGATGGGGATGATCACCTGGCGCCGGGTGGTCGGGTCGATGAAGAAGAACAGGCCTCGCTCCGAGGTCCGCCTCGCCCGGGCCTGGGCGGTCGCCAACACGCCGTGCAGGGTGGTGATTGCCTGGGCGTGCTTGCGTTCCTCCCAGGTGCGGGTGAAGCCGGGGATGGCCATGCCCAGGATCAGCACGATGATGACCACCACGGTCAGCATCTCCACCAGGGTGAAGGAGCGTCGCAGCGGAATGGGCCGTCTTGCGTGTCTCAATACTCGAATCCCTCAAATAGGCTCGCCTTCGGGGATCTGCGTAACTAGAATCTTGTCCCGGACGGTCTCGTTCGAGTAGACGTTGTCCCGGTTCAGGGGGTGATCGAACGTGTACTCAGGAACGTCTTGACCAAAATCATAGATTAGGTCCGGTGCATACCCTTCATTCGCGTCTATGAAATCCTGCGAGAACTGCTCCGGTCCGTCGGGGCCGTAGGAGACAAAGACGGGCACGTCGTTGCTCAAACTGAGCAGGGCACCACATGTCTGCCGACGATCGCCGGGCACCTGAACGTTTCTTGATGTATCCGTGTCCCACACTGAGGGTTCGCCGGAGGGGCGGGTGGCAAAGTAGGCGATGGGCGTTCCCCAGGCGTCCACGATGTAGTCCAACGGCTCGTCGGCCGCGGGGTCGAAGGTGGTGTTCCCGTCGCGGTTGAGGAACTCGTCCGGATTACCGTCGGCGTCCTTATGGGCGGCGTGGCGGTACTTGGCCTGGATGTCTTCCAACATTGCGCCCCCGGTTTGGCTGTACAAGCGAACCGCCAGGACGAAGGCCTTGATGTCGCCGTGGTCCACGCTCTTGAGATCGTCCTTCTCGATGTTCAGCAGATGCTGCGAAACCTTGCTGCTGGTGGTGCCTGGGATGCCCGCTACGAAACCGTCCAACTCGTCGGGCGGGTAGAGACCGTAGCGCGTGCGGTAGCCTCGGACTCTGCGGAGCGGATGGGGCTTCTCGTCGGCGAATTGCCGGGCGCCCAGGTTCAAGGTCTC
>JAUWNF010000543.1 GCA_030612785.1 Phycisphaerales bacterium | reverse complement strand
GATACCGCCAAGTACGGACCCCGGTGGCAGCGGGCACTCAAGGAAAGCTACGGCTACCACGTCATCAAGGCCCAGCAGGAGAAGCGGGGCCGGCGCGTCGAGCGGGTTCGGACACCCCAGGGACGGCAGCAGGTGATCGTCACCGGCTACCGTTGACACTTCCGCCGTCAGACGGGCGAGGATAACCACGACAACCCACTACGAAACCGGCCGCCATGTGGGCCGGGGAGAGGCAGGTGCGCAGATGAGCGCCGTACCGGTGCTTGAATTCGATGAGAACGGCGACGTTGTAACGCTCTACACCGACGAGATCGACCTGTACGAGCTTGGCCTGCTCGGGCAGGTGAGGCGTGCGTCGCACGTGGAGTTCGATGAGGCCAGCCAGGAATGGATGGTCAGGACGCCTGACGGCGAGATTGTGCATCGGGACAGGAACCGTGAGCGGGCGATCGCGTGGGAGATCAGGAACTTCGGTCCCGGCGGCAAGCATTACTGCCCGGTATGTGGTGCGGCGTAAACCAGTTATCACGAGGGGAAACCACAATGGATCAGTACAAATGTCCGAAGTGCGGGGCAGACAACCTCAACGTACTGGCGGAAGTTTGGGGCCTGCTCAGGCAGGAACCGTTGGTGAACGCCATGGGGGTGGACTTGATCGAAGGGGAAGACCCCGAGTTTGACGACAACAGCACGATGACGTGCAACGCCTGTGGCGAGAGTAGCGCCGCCAAGTGCTTCCTCGTCCGCCCCGACCTGGGTATCAGCAACATGACCATGAGGTTCATCCTGGCCGAGATCAAGCTCGGTCGGCCGATCGGTCGTGACCTGAACCCCGGCACCATGGTGGCCCTGATCGAACACAATCTCACCGAGGGTGCGTTCGAGCAACTCTGCGGCTCTCGGGACATGGCCACAGCCAAGGCAGAACTGGAGGGACTGGCCGAGCGGCTCGGCTGGGAATACGACCTGACCTACCTGGCAGACTTGGAGGTGCCCCATGGCTAAGTCAATCGTGATCGAGTTCGACGAAAACGGCGACTGCTCCATCGAGGGCGAGGGGTTTGCCGGTCCGGAGTGCGACAAGGCGCTGGGCGAGATCGAGACGGTACTGGGCCAGACGACCAGCCGTACGAGAAAGCCCGAGTATGCGCAGCGGCAACGGGCTGCGACCCGACGGCGCGCGATGGAGCAACAGTAGAGGCGGCTTGCCGGGGATGGTAACCATGACCAGCGAATGCCCATATTGTCATCGCCGGGTCACGCCCGGCGAACGAATCATCTTCGCGACCAACTGCCGTCTGGAGGGGCTCGACGCTGATGGCTACTCGGTCGCCTACGACGTCAGGTCCAAGAACCTGGTCGTGCACGTGGCCTGCTGGGACCAGATGCTGGCCGGCGGGGCCGCCCCCGTCCCCGTCGTGCCCGATAAAGCCGACCCAGTCGAGAGTCACGAGTGCGGGTCGGTCGAGCGGACCGACGCACTGAGTTTCATGGAGTAAATCGATGATTGTTTCCACTACGCTGGACGACAAGGTGCTGTCGGTGTTCGAGCGGGGCAAGGTCGTGGTCAACAAGGGCATCGCCCACTTCTCCGAGCAGTTCCGCAGGCTGCCGAAGTTTGTGGCGGACTATCTCGTCGCTTCGCTGGTCGATCCGAACGATCCCGCGCCGGGTTTGGAGAAGATGGACCGGCTTCTACGCGAGCACTTCATCGAGAGCGAACAGCAGGAGTTGGTGAAGAGCCTTATACGCGAGAACGGCCAGCATCATCTTATCGGCCCGCTGCGGGTGCGCTACGACCAGGGCCGCGACATGTACTGGGCCGAGATACCCGCCCTTGGAGATCAATATGTCCGCATCGATCTTTCACTCGTGAGAACTTTCTCAGAGAGTTTGCTTACCGCCGGCGCGTGGGGTAGAATCACTGTCGCATTTGACGGACACTTCAGCCTCGGGGGGAAGAGGTTCCCATTTGTTGTTGAGGCGTTCACGCCGCTGCAAATCACCAAGATCAACGTGGACGCCTGGGTCGAGGGCCGCACTTCCTTCACGGACGATGAGTGGATCGACCTGCTGATTACTTCGATCGGATTTGACCCTGCCGGTCTGAGTCGGGGGGAGAAAGTCTTGTACTTGTTACGGCTCGTACCGTTCATCGAGCCCAACGTCAACCTGATCGAACTGGGGCCACCCGAGACGGGCAAGACCTTCGCTTTTCGGTCGCTGAGCAGCTACGGCTTCGTCGTGTCCGGCTCGAACACCACGGTGGCCAGCCTGTTCTACAACAAGGCCCGGCGCAAAATGGGCTTGGTGGGCTACCGCGACTGCATCCTGTTCGACGAGATCGCCCACTCGAACTTCCGAGACGAGCGGATCGTGGCCATTCTCAAGGACTATCTCAACACCGGTCATTTCGGGAGGGACACGGAGGAGTTCACCTCGGAGTGCAGCGTGGTCTTCGCCGGCAACATCGAGTGTGACCGTTCGACCCGGCAGGTGGCGGCTCGCTGCCGCAACCTGTTCGATCCGCTGCCCGAGGTTATGGGTCGGGATTGCGCCTTCCTTGACCGGATTCACGGCTTCCTGCCGGGGTGGACCGCCCCGCAGATTTCCGAATCCAGACTCGCCAGGGGTGTTGGCTTCATGGCCGACTACCTCAGCGAGATCATGCACCAGATGCGCTCCCGCAGCTACAGCCCCATCCTGCTCGATCACGTGGACTTCAATGGGATGGGCAAGCGGAGCGAAACCGCGATCACCAAGATCGCATCGGGGCTGCTGAAGCTGGTTTACCCGCACAGGACGTCCGCAACGATCCAGCGTGAGGAACTGGACTGGATACTGGCCGAGGCCGTGGGGCTTCGCCGGCGGGTGCTCGATCAACTGGCCAAAATGGCTCCGGGTGAGTTCCGTCACGCAGAACTGCTCTGCGAGTTGAAGGGAGCGGCGGCGTGACCCGAGTTTGCCGCGAACACACCCACCTACGACGCTTACCTATCACTTCGATCATGGGGGGAAAACGGCGGCCTGCGCGTCCCGCGTGGGACCGTGGAGGGAGAGAAGATCACATCCTATTGACCCTTGAATGGATAAGTAAATCGCTTACGGTACGAGTTTCGCATGTTTGAAGAAGGCCCGCAACAACATTTGG
>JAUWNF010000446.1 GCA_030612785.1 Phycisphaerales bacterium | reverse complement strand
GGCCTAAGAATCCCGAGAGGTGGGCCGAGGCTCTGGACGAATATCGGCCCGACTACGTCGTCGTGCCCACGACACCCGGGCAAAAGGAAAACGCCGAACTCTTCGTCGAGACGCTCAGGCAAGTTCGGCCAGCGACGGCGTGCGTCGCCGCACTCCAAACGGTCAGCGTCTACCACATCCCATACGCGACGCCGGTCCAGCCGTAATCAGTCCGGTAAGCTAAAGCACCGCCCGTTTTCGGACGAAGAAACCGGGTAGGCCCGGGGCGATGCGCCCGCTGGAAACCATGAGTCGGGTGCGGCCACAGACTCGAGCGCGCCAGGGAGACCCGAGCAAGGACTTGCCCCATGTCGCTTGCAGTTGCATATAGTCCACCCCTTGAACCACGGTGCCTAGCCGTCAGCACGCGCGCGCACACAGCTATTCTGGCGTGCCTGGTGACCGGTTCGCTGCTGCTATACGCCGCGACGACAATAAGGAACGGCCACACCTTCCGCTCCAGCGACGGCTACCTCTATTACACCCACGCTCGCTCATGGTACTTCGACGGCGACTGCGATTATGAAAACGACATGCGGCTTGCCCCGGGTTTTACCGCCCATGAGTGCTTCCTTCAGCGCTCGCCTGGCGGCGGGGGGCGGGTAAGGAATGTCATGCCCTGCGCGTGGTCGGTGATCGCCCTGCCGTTCGTTGCCATCGCCGACCTGATGACCATGATGCACAACGCGGTTCTGGGTACCGGAATCGCCCGTGACGGGTACACGGGTTATTATCTGGCGGTCGTTCCCCTGGCCCACGTCCTCGTGGGAATAGCGGGTTTGCTGATCACCTACGCGCTCGTCGCGCGGTACTTCTCGAAGACCGTCGCCGCCGTGGCGACGGTATTCGTCTGGTGCGGCACCAACGTGATCTACTTCGTGAGCGTCGAGCCGACCATGGCCCACGCCGCCAGTATGGCCTTCGTGACGGGCACGATCTGGACCGCGGACACCATCCATCGGAGCGGTTGGTCATGGCGCCGCGCGCTCGCCCTGGGGTTGTGCTGCGGGATGATGGGGGCGGTGCGTCATCAGAACGTCGCGTGGATGGCGGTGCCCATCGTCCTGCTAGCCCCGCCGATGGCGTCGGGCGTGTTGCGACATCGCCCAGGCTCATGCCGCGATGCCGGGTTCGCGGTAGTGGGTGCGCTCGTTGCCGTGCTTTGTTTCGTGCCCCAATTCATCGCCACCTGGGTCACGGAAGGCACGCCCGTCGGGCACATCGCCCACTGGGCGCCGTGCTGGTTCGAGCCGGACATTGCACGCGAACTCTTCCACCGCTCCACGGGACTGCTAACCTCATACCCCCTCGCGGGCGTGGCTCTGATCGGAGTGTTCGCGTATTTCTATCGGACCCGCTGGCAGGTCTTCCCACTGGCGCTGGCAGCAGGTCTTGCGGTGATCTTCTACATCAACTCCTGCTGGTGGGCCCTTCCTTCCGCCCGGCGCTATGTGTGCTGCATGGCTGTCTTCGCCCTCGGTCTGGCGATGGTCTTGGAATGGGCGGCACGATCCCGAGTACGAACCATCGGCGTCGCCATCGTACTTGTGGGGCTCTGCGCTCAGAACGTGGCGATGCTGCTCAACCCGGAGACCTCGGTCTCCTAGCGCAAGTCTCACAACACCATAGACCGACCACGCCCGCCAGACAGCGGACAACTCGAAAGAGCGCATTCCTTCGGCCCGGAGTGGGAAACTTCCGCCGGCGTGCTACAATAGAGCGTCTTCAAGAATTGGCGCGGAGATATTCCAATGTACCCGACGGACTGGACGTTGCGTCGGCTGCTGGCCGAGGCCGACCTGCCTGCCATCAATCCCGAGACCCTACCCGATATACCGATTCGCGGTTTGGCCGACGACTCCCGGCGTGTGTCGCCCGGTTTCTGCTTCGCCGCGATTCGCGGTACCCAACACGATGGGCACGAGTTTGTGAACGCGGCGGTCAAGGATGGCGCCACGGTCGTGCTCACCGAACGGCCGGTGGCGGTGCCCGATACCGTAACCACCCTGCAAGTGCCCAACGCCCGTGCGGCGGTGGCGCGGCTGGCGGCGGCGTTCTATGGGGTGAACCGCTGCCGTAACGGAAATCGGTTGCGGATGATCGGAATTACCGGGACCAACGGCAAGAGCACGACTTGCCTCATTCTACAGTCTATTCTGCAGGCGGCCGGCCATCCGACGGCGGCGGTGGGAACCCTGGGGTATGACGTGCTGGAGAGTTCCCTCCCGGCGCAGTTGACCACGCCGCCGCCGATCGATCTGTGTGCCTATCTCGCCCGGGCGGTGGAGGCGGGGGCATCTTACGCGGTGATGGAGGTCTCCAGCCACGCACTGGATCAGCAGCGTTGCGCCGGGCTCAGTTTCGACGCGGCGGTGTTCACCAACCTGACCGGCGATCACTTCGACTATCACCGGACGCGGGAGGCCTACCTTCAGGCCAAAAAACGGTTGTTCGACAGACTGGATGCCGACGCGGCGGCGATCGTCAATGACGACGATCCCGCGGCGGCGGACATGGTCGCCGACTGCCGTGCCCCGGTGATCCGGTATGGAATCTCCAACCCCCGGTTGGACGTAACGGCTGACATTCGGGCCATGTCGCTCAGCGGGAGCGAGTTGGCCGTCCGCTTCGGCGGTTCCTCGGTGTGCGTCCGGAGCGAGTTGATCGGCCGGCACAATGTGTCTAACGTCTTGGCGGCGGTGGGGGTGGCCCACAAGCTGGGCGTTCGGGCGGCAGACATCGCGGAAGGCGTCCAGCACGTCGGCCTGGTTCGCGGGCGCCTGCAGCGGGTGGAACCGGAAGGCTGTCCGATCGCGGTGCTGATTGACTATGCCCACACCGACGACGCGCTGGACAACGCACTGTCCACGCTCAAGCCGCTAACCGTCGGGCGGCTGATTTGCGTCTTCGGCTGCGGCGGCGACCGCGACCGCACCAAACGCCCGCGGATGGGCGCGGTCGTGGGCCGGCTGGCGGACATCGCCGTGGTCACCAGCGACAATCCGCGAACCGAGGACCCCGATGCCATCATCAACGAGATCCTGCCCGGCATCGAGCACCATGCGAAGTGTGAAACCTACGTCGAGCCGGATCGTAGAAGCGCGATCCGCCAGGCCATCGCCATGGCGGACGCCGGCGACACCGTGCTGATCGCCGGCAAGGGGCACGAGGACTATCAACTCCTCGGTCGCAAAACGATCCACTTTGATGACGTCGAGGAGGCCGTCGAGGCGCTGCGGCAAGTGGACCTGAGTGGACCGCGATTAAGAGGGGTGAGTTCCGTATGATCGCCCTGGGGCTGGATGAGATCGTCCGCGTAGTCGGCGGAAAGATGCCGCCGGGGGACCGGCTTTCCAGCCGGTCAGTTAGCGTGACCGGCCTATCCACCGACACCCGCACGATCCAGCCGGGCGAGGTCTTCGTAGCGTTGAGCGGCGAGAACTTCGACGGCCACCGTTTCGTCACCGAGGCGTTTGCCCAAGGCGCCCGTGCGGCGCTGGTGGCGGAATCAACGGCGAACGAGGCCGGCCTGCTCGACCCCCAACCCGGTCCCCTCATCCTCGTGAACAACACCCGGGCCGCTCTCGGTCGGCTGGCGGTCCACTATCGCAAGGGGTTGTCCGCGAAGGTCATCGCGGTCACCGGTAGCAACGGCAAGACCACCACCAAGGGAATGATCGACCACG
>JAUWNF010000102.1 GCA_030612785.1 Phycisphaerales bacterium | reverse complement strand
CGTTTGAGCGCATCGAACAGGCCCCGGGTGCACAGGAACACGCCGGTGTCCGCAGCGCACCATTCCTTGAGGGTCTTGCCGATCCGGATCACGCGATCGTCTAATAACGCGACCTTGGTAACATCCTCGATATCGAAGACGCCGCCCTTGTTGCGATCGACGGCCAGGCAGATCTCGCCTTCCCGCGGGCGGGTCCGCAGGATTCTCTTGATCAGCGACGGGGCGATCAGGTGGTCGGACATGGTGAGCAGGAAGGGCGTGCTTCCCACCTTGTCCGCTGCCGCCAGGGCACTGGCACCGTTGCCCAGCTTCCAGTTCTGCGCGGTGACGAACTCGACGTCGCACCGCCGGCGGGCGGCGATTTCCTGGTAGTGGGCCCGGACCCGCTCGGCGTAGGAGCCCAGCACGATGAGGAACCGTTCAATGCCAGCGGCGATGCAGGAGGTGATGGTCCGCTCGGCCAGCGACATACCGAGCAGGCTCAGCGAAGGCTTTGGGGCGCCGCCTTGATGGCCCGCCAGCCGCAAGCCCTCACCGGCGGCGAGAATAACGGCCAGCGGCGGGGCGTCCGAGGGGGAATCAGGTGTTGTTGCCGAGGAGTGCATCAATGATCTCTCTGGCAAGTCCCTTGGTCGCTCCCGCGACGGTCGATCGACCAACTGGAAAACCGGTCCCGCAATATGTTCGGAGTTCTTACTGACCGGCGATCCATTGCTCCAGAAGATCTCGGGCTTCGGAGTCACGGAACTGCTCCGGGGGATGCTTCATGCAGACGGCGGAGATCTCGTGAAGCGGGCCGCCGATGTTCCGGTCCAGCGCGAGTTTGGCACATCGAATCGCATCAACGGCCATGCCGGCACTGTTGGGGGAATCCTCGACACTGAGACGCAGCTCGAGATTCATGGGCACGTCGCCGAAGCCGCGCCACTCCATCCGCAGGAAGCAGACCTTGTTGTCCTTCTGCCAGGCCACGTAGTCGGAGGGGCCGATGTGGATGTCGTCCTTCTCGAGGGGCACGTCCAATTGCGACTGCACCGACTCAGTCTTGGAGATACGTTTGGACATCAGGCGGCCCCGGTCGAGCATGTTGAGAAAATCGGTGTTGCCGCCGGTGTTGAGCTGGTAGGTGCGCTCGAGCTTGACGCCGCGGTCGCCCATGAGCCGGGCCAGCATCCGGTGTACGATGGTCGCACCGAACTGGCTCTTGATGTCATCACCGACGACGGGGAGATCCCTCTTGCGAAACTGTTCGCTCCATTCCGGGTGCGAGGCGATGAACACCGGTACGCAGTTGACCAGCGCGACGCCCGCGTCCAGGCACGCCTGGGCGTAATGGTGAACGGCGTCTTCGGAGCCGACCGGCAGATAGCAGACCAGAATCTCCGCGCCGGAATCCCTGAGCACCTGGACCGTATCGCACGGCGTTTCATCCGCCACGCGGAAGGCCTGTTGGTCGGAGTAGTCGCTCATGTGGCCGGCCACCCCATCCAGGACCGAGCCCATTTGTACGGTCACGCCGTAGGAGGGGAGTTCGCGATGAAAGACGGTAGTGCAGTTCGGCGGGGCGAAAACGGCCTCTTCGAGCGGTTTGCCGACCTTGCGCCGGTCGATGTCGAAAGCCGCCACCACGCGGATGTCCTCGAGTCGGTACCCACCGATTACCGGGTGGATCAACCCCGCAGTTTGCGTTGAAGTACAGGTTTGGTAGTACTCGATTCCCTGCAGAAGCGAGCTGGCACAGTTGCCGACGCCCGCAATCGCAAGCTTGATTTCACTCATACAGATGCCTCCTTGGATACGCCGGGGCACACGATTTGCCATCAAGCATACCTACGCCAAGCAGTACAACTCGAAGAGCGGTTTATAGCACGCAGCGCATGATATGGGAAGGGCGAGAGGCCGGCCCACCGCCCCCCTCTCCCCGAACCTCCCAAGTCCCCACCGAGCCCGGTGGGTCGGTCACTTCGCCGCCCGCAGCCCAAGCCCCGCTGGAGAACCAAGCGGCGCCTCGCAGACGGCCTTCCCCACCGCTCATGCCAACCGGGCAGTGCGCGCCGTCCATGGCGGTCCGAGGTCGTTCCTCTGGAATACTCACGAAATCGTGGTTGATCTTCCGCGGGCGAGTGCTAGCATCTCGTTGGAATAACTCGCGGGGGCGTGCCCCGTGGGAATGAATCGGGTTTCTGAACTTGACGAAAGGGATGATGATGATGAAGACGTGGGTGCGTAGCGGAATGATTCTTTCGGCGGCGGCCCTGCTCATGTGCGTGGTCGTCCCCGCCTACGGTGGTGAAGAGAAGGAGAAAGCTGAGGGGGAGAAGGCTGCGATTGAATCGCCGGTCATCAAGTGTCCGGTGAGCGGGCGGCCCGTCCAATTGGCCCTGTCGGCGGAATACAAGGAGGGCAAGGTTTACTTCTGCTGTCCGGCTTGCGTGGAGAAGTTCAAGAGCGATTCCGAGCCGTTCGCGGAGGCGGCCGATGCCCAGCTCAAGGCGATCGGCGCCGGCGCCAAGGTCAACCAGTTCGCCTGCCCCATGTGCTCCAAACCGCACAAGACCGCGGTCAAGCGGCCGCTGAAGAAGGGTTTGCTGGGTGTCAAGCTGGCCGAGGTCTACTTTTGTTGCGATGACTGCGCCACCGCCTTCGAGAAAGAAGACGACAAAGCCGCCACCGAGAAGCTGGAATCCGTGCTGACCTCGCAGACCGCCTGCCCGTTCGACGGCAAGCCGATCGACGTCGAGGTTTCGGCGGAGTACAAGGGCAGGAAGATATTCTTCTGCTGCAAGGACTGCGTGAAGGAGTTCGAGAAGGACAAGGACGGCGTATTGGCCAAGCTGAAGGACGGCGCGGGCTTTACGGGCGGAATCAAGGCCGAAAAGGCGGAAGAAGGCAAGAAGGGCGAACCGGCGACAGAAGACGAGAAGTAGCGTCGTTTTTGGTCGAGCGGTCTCGCGCCGGTGGCGGTACGACCCGGCTCCGGCATCGAACTGGCTGATCCAGACTCGGTACGTTCCGTTGGGTTGCCGTTCCTAGCCGACGTCGTTGGGCTCGCGGCCCACGTGCTGACGGCGGATTACGATATGGGCCTTTTCTGCGGCCGGACGGCGCCTCACAGACGCCCCCCGCTCCACCGCCGGTCAGCCAAGGCCCTCGCCGCGCCGTGGACCGTGTTTTTAGGGGGCGGCAATGGCGGCTGGCGCCTCGGCACCCCCGGGATTTCACCCACCCCGTGGCTCTCTACTTCCGGATGCGCCCGACCAGGCCTTGGGCGCTGGTGGTGATGCCCTTGATCTCGCTCTTGAGCGCGTCGCGGTTGGGGGCAAACTCTAGGGCGGTGTCGAAGTGCACCTTCTCCCCCTTGACCAGTTCGGCCAGGGACTGGGTGAAACTGCACATGCCCTCGTCGACGCTGCCGGCGATGATGGCGGGCAAATCCTCGTCCTCCTCACGGCGGATCTTCTCCCGCACCGTGGAGTTGGCCAGCAGTATCTCGCAGGCCGGTACGCGGGTTCCCTCCGCGATCCCGGGCAACAACCGCTGACACAAGATGGCCTTGAGGCTGTTGGCCAGCGAGGAGCGAATGAAATCGTGCTCGTCGCGCGGGAAGAACTCCAGGATGCGGGAAAACGATTGCTGCGTGTCACTCGAGTGTAACGAACCGAACACCAGATGCCCGGGTTCGGCGGCCTGGATGGCGGAGATCATCGTCTCCTTGTCGCGCATCTCGCCGATCATGACGCAGTCAGGGTCCTGGCGGACCATGAAGCGCAAAGCCTCGGCGAAGCTGGGGACATCGATGCCCACCTCCCGTTGCGAGAGGATCGCCTTCTTGGGATGGAACATGAACTCGACCGGGTCCTCGATGGTGATGATGTGGACCGCGCGGAGCTCGTTGACCCGTTGCACCATCGCCGCCAGCGTGCTCGACTTACCGCTACCGGTGACGCCGCTCACCAGCATCAGCCCTTCGTTGGCTTCTTCGGTGAGCTGTTTGTAGATCGGCGGGAGTTGCAGCCCCTCGAACGAGGGGATCTCGCTTTGCACCCGGCGGATGGCGGCGTGCATTTCCTCACCGGTGCGGAAGATGTTGATGCGGTAGCGATCGCCGGTCGGTCCCTTGGCGGAGAAGTCCAGATCGCCGCGCTCGTCATACTCGTGCCGCCGTTGCGGCGGCACCAGCGTTTCCATCATGCGCTCGATGAACGCGCTGTCGGGGAGGGCCTCCATCTCCTTGAGCTTGCGCAGGTGCCCGGCGACCCGGTAGTACGGAGGATAGCCCACCTTCAGATGCAGGTCCGACGCTTCGAGCTTGCCCATGCCTACCAGCAGATTCGTGATGAATTCTTCAGGATTCATTTGGTCTCAACCTCCATCAAGCCGAACCGGGGCCCGGCGAGCGGGAGCCCGTTCCCGTCAGCGGACCAGCGCGATCACCGCCAGCGCGACCGCCGCGAGTGCCACCACCAACGTCACCACGACCAGGCGCGCCAGCCAGGTGCGCTGCTTTCGGATCAGCTCGCCAACCAGTTCCTGGTTACGGACCGACGACTCTTGCAGGCTTTTCAGCACGTCCGTGGAAGTCGTGGTCGAGCGATCCAGCGCGCCCAGGGCACCGTGAACGACCCCGAGGGACTCGCCGATGCGCTCGTCGGTTTCACGCCCCGCCGCCATCTGCTCACCCAGCGTGGCCAGGGTAGCGCGTTGGGCCTCCGCCAGCGCGGGGAATTCGGCGAACGTCTCCTCCCAGCGCCGCGCGCGCTCGTTGCCCGTGCGCAACTGTGCCGCAATGTCGGTGACCGTTTCGGTCTGCCGCCCCGCCGCCTCGGACAAATGGCTCATGCTCCCGGCGATTCCTTCGAGCGAACCGGCGATGACCTCTCCGCGGCGGTCCTGGGCCTCCATGTGCTTCTGGAGCGACTCCATCAGCGAAACGACCTTAAGATGCCCGTCCTGCAGTTTTTCGAGGGCTTGCTCGCGCGCCTGCTGCTTGGAAAGCCTCAGGGCGCCCGACGCCGCGCCGCGCTCTTCCGCGCCGTCAGGTTCCACGCCTTGAAGCAGCCCATCACGCCCGACCGGTGGCAGGTTTGTTACGGGTGGCTGACCCGCCCGCTTGAACCAGTCGCCCATCCGTTTCCACAATCCCGCTTGCTCCATGGAACTGACCCCTGAAACATCACCACCGCGCCGCAGTTTGCCTAAACCTCCGGGACGCAACGAATTCTAGCCTTGCCCCCCGACAGGGTCAACGTGGGGTGGTTTGACGCGCGCTGCGCTCGATGTGCCAGTTCACGGCGCCTTCCTCGGTGGTCAGCGCCGCAAGATGATCCTCGTGCGCGAAATGCTCGACCCGCCACGGGTGCCCGGCATAGTCGAGCATCAAACGGTTCTCCCCGCACGGTTCCACGACCCGGCAGAGCGACAGCTTCGCGATCCCGACTCCATTGGCCTTGAGCACGGCCTCTTTGGCGGTCCACAAACGGAAGAACGCCGGCCAGGAACGCCCCCCTACCGCCGACCATTCCTCCGTGGTGCCCTCTTCATCAAACAGGTCCGCGCGGCGTGGTTTGACGTGCTCGATATCGATGCCCACCGGTCGATCCGCGATCACCGCCGCCACCCAGAGCGGCTTGTGCGAAATGGACCAGTAGTGGCCCGCGCACGGCTGAGGGACGTTGTTATGGTCTTTGGTCCATTCGCAGTTTTCGACGCCGCAGTGCGCGGCGCAAATGGCCAGTGCCCGCCGCGCGAACGCCCGTTGACGCGCGACCCGCTGGGGCCCGCTCAGGCTCTCGTCTTTGGGGATGGCGATCAGCACGGGTTGCAGAATCATCGTTGATCGGCGACCGGGTGGCATGCCTAAGCGGAGCATAGCGACGCGCAGGCATGTATCAACTGCCTTGACTTCCGTTCGGCTTCGGGTCGTTGGATTAGAAGAAGAATCATCGTTGATCGGCGGGCCACACGTCCGCCACCGCCGCCCTGACTATGTCGGCGTCGAAGTAGTTAACGCCCATACCACAGTCGGTGACGATGCCCTGGGCGTTGACACCGCTGGAGCGCTCACTCAAGAGGAACGCCACCACGTTGGCCACCTCCTCGGTGGTCAGGGCCCGCTTTCGCAGGGTTGCCTGTTCGGCGTATAGATAGTTGTCGATGTATCCGGGGATGCCCGCCGAAGCGCTGGTCTTGAGCAGCCCCGCACGCACCGCGTTAAAGCGAACCTGGCTGAAGCGGCTGAACGACTTGGCCAGGAATGCGATCGTCGAGTCCAGGGCGGCTTTGGCCGGGGCCAGGTACCCGTAACCTTCCGCCGCCATCTGCGTCGACGAAATGGAGATGGCCACCACACTACCCTGCTCGTCGAGCACTTCCTTGAAGGCGTTGGCAATTGCAATCAGCGAATAGCACGACACCTCGACGGCCTGCAGGAAGTCCTCCCGCCGCACCTCGTGAAACACGCCGGAGAAGGACTCGTAGTCGGCGAAGGCAATGGAATGGACCAGGCCGTGGACCCGTGGATGCTTCTCACGAAGCGCGCCGACCAGCGCCGCTATCTGATCATCGTGCCGCACATCGCAGACGTGGACCTCACGTCCTTTCAGTAGACCCCTGAGCGACTCGCGCTGTTCGGCGGACTGTACGCTGTAGATCACCGTAGCTCCGGCTTCCTCCAGCACGTGGGCGACGTGATAGGCCACACTGCGTTTGTTGGCCACGCCGAACACCACAATGGTCTTGTCTTCCAGATTCAGAAAGCTCACCCGCTACTCTCCTCCGGCGTCAACATACACACGAAGGTGACCCGCAAGACCGTCCGGTCCTCCACCGTCACCCGCCCCGTCATGTAGTACGCGCCGCCCAGTTCCTCGTCGAAGACGACCTCCAGCGCCAGGGTCTGCCCCGGGCGCACGATGGACTTGAATTTCGCTTCGGTAATCCGCGTGAGAACGGGCACGGCACCCTGGGTGTGCTCCTTGCCGACCCGGTGCACCATCAGAATAGCGCCGGCCTGGAACACGCTTTCACAGATGAGCACTCCGGGCATCACCGGGTTCCCCGGATAGTGCCCCTTGAAGTAATCGGCTCCCGGCTCCACCCGCTTGCGCGCCACGATGCGTTCCGGAGTCAACTCGACGACCTCGTCCACGAACAGGAACGGCGGACGGTGCGGGATTGCAAGCACGTTCGGCGGCGAGTTCACGGCGCGCCCTCCGTTCGGACACTCCGCGCGGGCTCAAGCCCACGGCTCGGTTGGGACGAAACAAACGCATCAACCTCGTTGGCCACGATGACTCCGTAGTTGATCGCCCCCAACCAGCCGGACATGATGATCCCCACCGAACCGGTGTGGAACAAGCCGGGCATCTGCTTGGGTAAGTCCATGCTCACCGCCAACCCCTCGAACTTGGTGCCGAAGGTCGCCCCCGCCGCGTGTCGGGTATAACGCTCGAAAGTCCGGGGCGTGGACGCTTCAACGTGGTCCAGCTTGTCGCGAACGTCGGGGATGTACTTCTCGAGACTGCCGAGCGTTGCCTCGATCAGGCGCTGTTTCGCTTCCTTATACTCCTCCTCCGACAAACGCGCCCAGTCGTCGTAGTTCGCGTTGCTGGAGGAAACGATGGCATAGCGGTCTGAGCCCGGCCGGGTGCCGGGATAGTACACCGAGAAAGTGCGGCTGGTACCGTCCAGGGCGCGCAGGGCCGCGCTGTCGAAGGTCGGCGCCACGGAGGTAAACAGCAAATCCCCGATGTAATCGATGGTTTCGCCCTTGCGGACGCCCATGTATACCTGACAACTGCTGTTGTTCAGGCGAACGGCCTCGGTGGCCTCCACGAACCCCGCGTCGAAGTGCTCATAGCCCACCAGGTCCTTGATGGTTAGCTTGAGGTTCGCGTTGGAGAGCACCGCGCCGCACGCGATCGTCCTGCCATTGGCGACCACGCCCCCGGCGCCGCCGTTCCCAGTTAGAATACGGTCCACTCCACAGCTCGGCCGCAGGTCCACGCCGTTGCGCTGCAACTCGGCCTTCATCAGGCCGACGAGCCGGTCGGTACCGCCTCGGAAGATATACACGCCCTTGCTCATGAAGTTGGAGAACACGATGCCGTAGGTGATGGCGGGATCGTCCAGCGTCGAGCCGTTTGCGTACGAAATCGGCTCCATCAGCAGGCGGACCACGTCGCTGCGCCCGGGGAAGAACTGCTCGAACAATTCCCGGGTGGTTTGGGTCTGGTCGTCGTAGAAGTCCATGGCCCGGGTGGTGTCGAAGAAGCGTTCGATGGTCGTGCGTTCGATGCCGAACCGCTCGACGAGCAACCTGGTGAAATCCGCCCGGTCGTATGTGGTCTCGAGCTGGAACTGCGGGTTGTCGAAGCGGATGCCTTTGAGCTGCACGATCGAGTCGGCGATCTCCTGGGTCCAGTACTTGCGGCAGCTCTTAATCATGCCCACCGGGAAGCCGTGCAGCGAGATATCGAAGATGTGCCCGCCCCGGCGGCGGAACCAGGTGGCCAGCCCGCCGAGGTTGTAGTGCTGTTCGAGCAGAAGGACCGAATGGCCGCGTTTGGCCAGCACGTTGGCGCTGGTCAGACCCGCCAGTCCGCCGCCGATGACCACGACGTCGTAGTAATCCCGAATGTCCTTCAGTCGATCCTTGGTCACTTGTCGGGACGCTCCGTGCGGGTTGAAATCCGCGGCTCGTTCGTTGCCTTCACTCGTTGGACAGCACGTGTAGGTTGGCCATGGTAATCCCGCTCAACATGGCCCCGATGATACCCAGGAATCCCTGATCCGTCCCACAAATGAACAGGTTTTTCAAGTGCGTTCGCCCATCGTGGATTTTCCGCGGCGCCCCGTAGACCGCCCCGTTAATGTGGCCGGTGAACTTGTGGATCGTCCGAGGCGTGAACGTGTCCACAAACACCACCCGGTCGCGAAAGTCGGGAACGGTACCTGAGCCCACGGCGTGAGCCACGATCTCCTCGTAGCACTCCCGCTTGGAGCGAGCGTAGGCCTCCTCGTCCAAACCGCACCACAGATCGAAGTTGGCCAGCGTCGTCAAGCGAATGATCCCTTCGGTCATGTCCTCGTGCCGCTCGAAGTTGTTGGGCAAGCAGACCACCCCGCTGCGCACGTCCACCAGGGTGTCCGGTCTGGCATACGTGAATCTCGGAGAATCGTTGTGGAAGATGATCGTCGCCTCCAGCCCCAGTTCC
>JAUWNF010000392.1 GCA_030612785.1 Phycisphaerales bacterium | reverse complement strand
AGAAGATAGGGGCAGCTTTAGGTACGCCGGGCTGGTATCTCATCGCCTCATACCGTAGATTGTCCGGGGTCGCGGCGGGCACAGACCGCAAATCCGTTACAACACGAACGCGCTGTCCCCGTCTGCGGCGGGGGGGGCGGCGCGAGGTCGAGATGGCGCACGAGGTGAGCGAATCGCGAGGCCGGTTGGCGGGGCGGGCGCTGGAGACGCTCAGCCTTTTCGTGCTGCTGACCGTTATCGGCCTGCGACCGCTCATCGGCGAGAGTTACGACCTTGCGGGCCTGGCCATGACCTCCGTCTGGGCGGACCTCACCGATCCACTGCCGCTGCACACGCTGCTGCTCGACATCGCGATTCTAGCGGCGACGTTCGCCTGGGCGCTAGCCAAGGGGTTGCAACCGCAGCGCTATCGATGGTGCGGTTTGGAAGTGGGTTTGGCGCTGGTGGTGATAGCCGCCGTCATCTCCTGCACCGTGGCGAACGACCAGCGGGCGGCGATCAACGCCTCGGTGGACTGGGTCTCGATGGCGGTCATCGCCGTAATGCTCACGCAACTGCTGCGCGAGCGCCGGGATGTCCGCTTGGCGCTGTGCATCATTTTGGCCTCCGCGGCGGCCCAAGCCTACCAGTGCTTCAATCAGAAAATCACGTTGCCTGAAACCCAGCGCGTGTACCAGGAGCAGCGTGAAGCATTTTGGGAGGCTCAGGGCGTACCACTCGACTCATCGCGGGTGCTGTCGTTCGAGAGGCGCATGGCTGCCGGTGAGGCTTCCGGTTACTTCTCACACAGCAACATCGCGGGTGCCTATCTCGTGCTCACGTTCTTCGTCGCGTTGGGGGTGGCGGCGGGATGCTGGGGCCGACTGTCGGCGGCCAGTGATTGGATTTCGCGGTTGGCCGTCTCGCTCGTGGTGGTCTTTCTGTTTGCGGCCTTGCTCTTGACCCATAGCCTCGGTGCCATGGTGGCCTGTGCCGGCGGGTTCGCGGTCGGCGTCGCGCGGTACTGGGCCCGGACATGGATCGAGTCCCGCCGGGGGCTGACGTTGTTATTCGGTTGGGCGCTGGTGATTGGGGGAGGCTTGGCGGTGGTGGCCCACGGGTGTAGCCAGGGCTCACTGCCCGGGGCGTCGCTGAACTTCCGCTGGGGCTATTGGACCGCGGCTGCCAAGCTGATTGGCGACCACCCGTGGACCGGGGTGGGACGCGAGAACTTCCGCGATGCCGGCCTGAAGTACAAGACCATCGCCGAACCGGAAGAAGTCGAAAACCCGCACAATTTCCTGGTCACCGCGGCTGCGGAGTGGGGTGTGCTGGGGCTGCTGGGTGTGTTGGCGATGGTCGTCGGCGCCTCGATAGCCGTTACCCATCCGTTGCCCCGCGCGCTGGTGGAGGCGGAAGGCACTAAGCGCGCGCTGCCGCCAGCCGACCCACTTTGGCGGTGGATGCTTTTGTTGATGTTGAGCGTCTTCGGGTTCCGCCTGCTCCTGCTGGGCAGTGACAACCCGCACTACCTGTTCGTGGTGACGGTGGAACCAGCGATCATCTGGGTGGCAGCCTTTGTGGTGTGCGCGTTGGGCGCCGATCCGTGGGAGCGCTCCGGTCGGGACGGATGGCTGCGCATGGCCTTGCTGATCAACTGTGGGCTCTTCGCCTTTCTGCTACAGGATGCGATCAACTTCGCGACGATCGTGCCGGGGACGGCGACCACGTGTTTCGCACTGGTTGGCGTAGCGGTAGCGGCACGGCGCGTGCCCGCCCCGAGTCGGGAGCCTGCCGCGGAAGAGGTCCCGGATAAATGGCCGTGGAACTTCGCGGTGGTGGCGGGGTTGGCGCTGGCTGTTGTAGCCGGGTTCGTCGTGCCCCCGGTGTGGCGAGCGACGGGCCTGGTTGCCCAGGCCCGGGCGAGTCGCACGGGGGCAGGGCGTGAGCCAATCGAACACCATCCCGCCAACGTGTTTTACCGTGAGGCGCTGAAGGCCGACCCTTGGGACCCCACGGCGGCCGCGGAACGGGCGGAGTGGTTGCGGCGTCTGGCCGGCTCGACTGCTGACCCCGTGCCCACGCTCCGCGAGGCGCTGGAGTCGATTGAGGAGGCCATCGCCCGGTGCCCGCTGCACGTCTCCTACCATCGGCGGCGAGCG
Source organism: Phycisphaerales bacterium (assembly GCA_030612785.1). Lineage (GTDB taxonomy): Bacteria > Planctomycetota > Phycisphaerae > UBA1845 > UBA1845 > JAAEQG01. The sequence continues at coordinate 1,984 of JAUWNF010000392.1, read as the reverse complement.
ACAATCTTGCACACGTTGGCCGAACTGACCGACGATCCGCGTGCTCCGGCTGGAGCCCTGGAGTCGGCCCGGCGCGCGCTCGAGCTGTATCCCACCCGCCCGGCGTCCTACGGCGATCTGGCCGCTCTGCAGGCCTGGGCCGGACAGAAGGCAGAACAGGCTGACCTGGTTGAGGCGGCGGTGGCGAACTACCAACAAGCGTTGGAGTTGGACGGCCAACGCCCGGCGTGGGAGGAAATCCGCCGCTTCCGGCCGGCGACGCTGAAGGAGATTGAATCGAAGCTCGCCGACGCCCGCGCGTGGCTGGCGGTGCGCGAAAACGCGAGAACTTCGCAACCAGACGACAAATTACGACCGGGAGGGTCTTGACGTTAATCGCACCGGGGCTTTGCTACTATAATCGCGTCAGGTCCACCGGCGAAACGCTGTTCCCAGGGGTCGAACCGGCCATGCCCACGTTCTTCGGTCGAAGGTACATGCGGGACCGAGCGCCCACCACCGAGGTGGTCGCGGGCATCGTAGTGCTGGCGGCGCTGGGGGGTATCGTCGCGGCAGCTATTCTCGTCGCCACCCGTCCGCAGGCATCCCTGTTCGAACTCAGACCCGGCGTCGAGCGGAAGGGTTTCCTGGACCGCGAACAGCGCATCGCGCGGCACATGATGCCGAGCTTCGGCACCGCGGGTTGGACATTGCCGGACGCGCCGCAGGTGTTGGACCGTTCGGCTTTGGAGGCGGCGGGTGAAGCGGCATTGGTCGAAGCCGGGGCAGTGTGGGTCTACCGCGGCGTCTACGCCAACTCCGCATCGGGCGAAGAGGTCTCGGTCGAGATCGTGGACGCCCAGACGCCGGCTTACGCCTGCGGATTGTACCAGCAGCGTAAACCCGGCGGGCACCCCGTCGCTTCAGCGGTGGAGAGGCGCCCCATCGCTTCAGCGGTGGGGGAAACAAGCGACGGGTGGCCCATCGCTTTAGCGGTGGGGGAAACAAGCGATTCAGAAACCGATTCCCCCACCTTTGAAAAGGTGGGCCACCCGGAAAAGGTGGGCCACCCGGAAAAGGTGGGCCACCCGGCGTGCGAAGTCGCTGCGTTGGCGGTGGGCAACGCCGGTTGGCAGACTGAGCAGGGCGGCGCATTTTGGGCCGGCCGCTATTACACCGCTTTCGAGCGATCGAACGTTCGATCGGCGGAGCCGTCGGCCCGGACCATCGCCGAGGCCTTGGGTTCGGCGCAGGTATGCTACGGCGCGCCCTTCCCGGCAGAGGCCTCGCCGTTCCCGGCGATCGACGTGTCCGCCTGGGACGAACCGAGCGAGTTCCGCGAATACACCCCGCTCAATCTGTGGGAGAAGATTGACGGGCGAGCGGAAGTCTATCTCAGTTTCGGAATGCGGCGGATGTGCTTCGGCACCTACCACCACCGCGCCGATCCGGGTCAGGCCCTCGACGTTTATTGGTACGAGATGGCTGAGCCGGAAGGCGCCTTTGGCATCTACCGGGCCGAAGCTGGCGGCCACACGACCAAGATAGACGTGGGCAACGACGGCTACCGCGCCGGCGGCAGCGTAACCTTCTGGAAAGGGCGGGACTACGTTCGCGTGGAGACGCGCGGGGAAGACGAAGCGACCGCCGCCGCGGGACTCGCCGTCGCCCTGGCCATCGCCGAGCGTATCCAGGGCGCCGGTGAGGAACTGTGGGCCGAGAACCTGCTGCCCCGCGAAGGGCGCACCCACGAGGAGCTCGATTACGACGGAGAGAATGCTTTCAGCCTCGACTTTCTTAGCGACGTTTTCAGCGCCGACTATGCCACCGACGGCAAAACCTACACCGCGTTCATCCATCGGGCGGCGAACGAAGGCGAGTCGGGCAAACTGCGGGAGGCCTATGCGGCGTTTTTCAAGGACTACGGCAAAGTGCGCGAACGCGGGCGGACCGACGGAATCGAGTTTATCGTGGGCGAGTCCGGCGGTATCGTCGATGCGGCTTT
>JAUWNF010000693.1 GCA_030612785.1 Phycisphaerales bacterium | reverse complement strand
GGTGGTCGATCCGCCGCCGGAGTACTTCAAGATCGTGTACGATATCGTTCGCAAATACGGTGGGCTGTGCATCGCCGACGAGGTGCAGACCGGTTTCGGGCGTACCGGGACGCACTTCTGGGGCTTTGAAAACTGGGGCGTGACGCCGGACATGGTGACCATGGCCAAGGGCATCGGCAACGGCGCCCCGCTGGCCGCCTGCACCACACGAAAGGAAATCGCCGAACCACTCACCCAGCGGATTCACTTCAACACCTTTGGCGGCAACCCCGTTTCCACGATCCAGGGGTTGACCACGCTAGAGATCATCGACTCCGAGGGCATCCAGGAAAACGCGCTCAAGATCGGTAAGCAAATCAAGGACGGCTTGCTCGAACTCAAAGAGAAGCACCCGCTCATCGGCGACGTCCGCGGCAAGGGTCTGATGCTGGGCATCGAATTGGTGAAGGACCGCGCTACCCGGGAACCCGCGACCGCCGAGACGGCCGAGGTGTTCGAGCGCGCCAAGGACAAGAGCCTGCTCATCGGCAAAGGCGGCCTATACGGTAACGTCCTGCGCATCAAACCACCCATGTGCCTCAACGCCGCGGACGCGGACTTCCTGCTGGGCTGTTTGGACGAAGTGCTGACGGAAATGAACCGTTGACGGTGTGAGTGACTTGGCGCGATCTCCAGAAAGGTATAGTTGTCTCTGCCGTTGCGGAATCTGTAGCGGCCGGCGTCCCCGCCGGCCGTTCGGCCTGCGAGACGCAGGCCGCTACCGTCGATACGCTCATGTAGCACGTACACGGGACGGCGAGCGCTGCGTTCCGCGAGGCGCGCCACTACCACCGCGCTAAGACGCTCGGCGACTCGATTCTGCGCCCGCGTTTATAATGGGCAGCGTTACACTTTTAACGTAGATTCCCAATAGGGAGTGCCGAAATCGGAGGTGCCGAACCGGCGCACCCCTGGCGGTTTACCCTAGGTCCGCGACCGACGATCAACCGCGGATCATCCGGCGAGGAGACGATGGAGCTGACGTGCCCTCGATGTCTTGCGACGAACCGATCCGTGGCCCGGTTCTGCGCGCATTGCGGCCTGGTGCTTGAGTCGGCCGACGGCGGGCCGCTCGCCCCCGGACGCATCCGCCACCCCGAGCCGCTGCCCGCCCCGGAAGGGTTCGCCCCGTGCGCCGACGCCGTTGATCTGTATTTTCGGTGCGAGTCCGCGTGGGGCGGGGCGCGCTTGCTGGGTACCGAAGGCGTATCTGTCATCTTGTTCAACGGTGGTTACCCCCTGGGCGACGTCGTGCTCAACGTGCGGGGCGAAGACCCCACCGGGCGGGAACTGTTCGCCACGGAACATCCGGTGGGCGAACTACCCCGCGGCAAGGAAGTGACGCTGGAGATCCCTTCGTATGAGTTACCCGATCCGGTTCATGCGGTGAGTATCGCGCTGGTATCCGCCGAGTTCACGCTTGATACGTAGTCGTCCCTGAATAAGCATCATCATGCTGCGTACGTGCTATTTGGAAGCACTTTTTGAGCGTGGGGGTGGCGCGGGGATTGCGGGGGGTTACGACGATTGGTAGAGAAACCTTGCAATTTCGTCAACGCCTGGAGGCACCATGACACCCCAACCGCAACCCCGCGACGCGTTTGAACTGTTCCAATCGCATTTCGATCAGCTTCTCAACGAATCAGACGAATCCGTCCTGGGCCGCTGGGTGGAGAACCCCTACTGGCAGTGCTTCTGCGGTTACACCCTGGCGGCGACCCTGGAGACGGTGGAATCCGTCACCGGCGTGAGCGTGACGGATGCGTACGTGGACAAAGGTTATCGCGGCCACGGTTGTGACCGTGCG
>JAUWNF010000684.1 GCA_030612785.1 Phycisphaerales bacterium | reverse complement strand
ACTCGACCACCGAGGTCTTCACCCACCGTCACGACAGCCACCAGGCCACGACCGTGTCCGGTCCGGCCGAGATTCTCGAGCGTCTACCACCCCAGACCCGGTTCGTCGGTATCGACGAAGGTCATTTCTTCACTCCGTCATTGGCGGAGGTTTGCCAAGAACTGGCCGAGCGAGGCTGCACGGTGATCGTCACCGCCCTGGACCTGGATAGTTGGGGTCGGCCCTTTGCGTCCGTGGCGCGCTTACGGGAGCAAGCGGACGCGGTTTTGATCAAGCGGGCGCTCTGCGCGCGCTGCGGACGACCGGCGGACCACACCCAACGAACGACGCCCATTACCGACGGCAACATGGTGGGCGGTCCCGAGGCGTTCGAGCCCAGGTGCCTGAGTTGCTGGACCCCCCCGCCCGAGGACCCGATCGACTGAGTGCGACGGAGGCGAGAAGGCATTATGTCCCGGCCAACCTTCCTGAAAACTCCAAGATTTGCTATATGTAGAATGGACCTTCTATGGAGTCGATTTCATGGGTCAGACCCTCATTGAAAAGATCGTGAATCGCTACGCCGTCGGACTCGGGGCGGGCCAACTAACGCACGCGGGGGATTACGTGTCGATTCGCCCGCACCACGTGATGACCCACGATAACACCGGCGCGGTCATCCCCAAGTTCGAGGCCATCGGGGCCCGGCGGGTTCACGACCCCGGGCAACCGGTGTTTTGCCTCGATCACGACATCCAGAACACCAGCTCGGAGAACCTGGCCAAGTATGCGAAGATCCAGCGGTTCGCCGAATCCCACGACATCAACTTCCACCCGGCCGGCAGCGGGATCGGGCATCAGATCATGGTCGAACAGGGCTACGTTGTCCCCGGCGCGCTGGTGGTCGCTTCCGATTCGCACTCGAACATCTACGGTGGAGCCGCCGCCCTGGGCACGCCGGTGGTCCGCACCGACGCCGCCGCTATCTGGGCAACGGGCGAGACGTGGTGGCAAATCCCCGACGTCGTAAAGGTCGAGCTGCGCGGGCGGCTGCAACCCGGCGTGGTGGGCAAGGACGTTATTATTACCTTGTGCGGCGCGTTCAACAACGACGAGGTGCTCAACTGCGCCGTCGAGTTCGCCGGCGACGGTATCGCCCACCTCACCATGGACCAGCGCCTCACCATCGCCAACATGACCACCGAGTGGGGGGCCTTGGCGGGCGTGTTTCCTTTTGACGAAGTACTACGCGATTATCTCTACACTCGGGCCGACGTGTTCTCCCAGCGCGGGGATATGGAACCACCTTACACCCGCGAGATGGTGGACCAGTGGTACGCCGAGCGCCTGGAGCCCGACCTGGACGCGTACTACGCCAGGGAACTGGTCATCGACCTGTCGCAGATCGTGCCGCACGTCGCCGGGCCTAACGAGGTGAAAACCATCACTCCGCTGGCGGAAATCCAGCAGAAAAAGATCAAGGTGGACAAGGCTTATATCCTCAGTTGCGTCAACGGGCGGCTGGAGGACTTCGAAGCCGCCGCCGACGTGCTGAAAGACAAGCGGGTTGCGCCACACGTGAAGCTGTACATCTCCGCCGCGTCCTCCGAGATCGAAGGCAATGCCCAGCACCGAGGTTATTGGCAGCAGCTTGAAAAAGCGGGGGCCATCGCGCTGCCGTCCGGTTGCGGGCCGTGCATCGGGTTGGGCGAGGGCACGCTGGGTGCCGGCGAGGTAGGCATTTCGGCGACCAACCGCAACTTCAAAGGCCGCATGGGGGCACGCGATTCACAAGTCTACCTGGCGAGTCCGGCCGTCGTGGCCGCTTCGGCCGCCGCGGGCTACATCTGCGCGCCGACTGTAGCGGCCCGCGGCCCCCCCGGCCGCACCGCCGGCGCGCTGGCGGCCGCAACGACCAGACAGGGGACCCAATAAAAAGAGAATAACCCGCCCCCCC
>JAUWNF010000355.1 GCA_030612785.1 Phycisphaerales bacterium | reverse complement strand
CGCTGCCTGGGTAACCTTAATCACCGAGCGTGTGCAGCAGGCCGTCCAGCCGACCGAGTCAATCAAGGTGTTCGCCGAAGCCGCCGTGGAAGACGAAGCTGACCCCACCGAGCGCGTGCGTAAGCTTGCCGGAAAGCTGCGCGATTCGTTCAACTACCTTAGCTCGGCGAAGACGTATCGCGCGATTGAGTGTCGACCGGCGGCTGACGTGCTTCGCTCCAACTACGGCAATCCCTTGGAGTCGGCGGCGCTGTGTGCCGCCGCCCTGCGAGCCCTGGGGCTGGAAGTCTCCATGGAGGTGGCGGTGGATGCCAAGGCATGGCACGAGCAGGTGCCGACGAATTCCGCTCTTGCCGGTTTGGTAGTCGTGGCCGATCTCCCCGACGGTCCCGTGCGCGTACATCCACAGCACGGCGTAGTCACAAGCCCGGGGAGTTTCGGAGAGCATTGGCTGCTCGCCCTCACCGAATCCGGCGCGTTGCGCTCGACCTACCTCGAGGCCCGCGGCGAAAAGAAGCCCAGCGAAATCCACATCACCGGTAAGCTGAAAGTCGATGCGGAAGGTAAGGCCGCCGGCGAGCTGCGCATCCGCCTGACCGGGGCATTCTACGATCCCGAGAAGCTGCAAACCGCCGCGAAGCAGGAAGCTCTGGTCAAGAGCATGGTCGGCCGCGTGCTCAGCGATTTTACGGTCGCGGACCATTCGATTGCCACGCTTTCCGACGAGGTCCTACGGGCGACAGCCAATGTCGCCTCCACGGACACGCTCAAAAGCTATGGTGCGCACCACGTGCTGACCTTCGGTACGGGGCCGGCGTTCCTGAACGAATTCCCTCTGCCCCTGGGCCGGTCCTACCGCAAGACGGCGGTACCTCTCGACGGCGAGGTCCGCGAGAACGTAGATCTGACCATCGAGCTACCCGAGGGTTGGACCGCCGCCGCGGTCCCGGCCTCGCTCTCTCCGGTTCGAGAATCCTGGGGCCGAGTGGCTCAGGTGGTAGAAGTCGAGGGTCAGACCGTGCGCTTCCGCCGCACGGTTCACCTCACCACGGACACCATTGCCCCGGACGGCTTCGCCACGCTGCGCGAGGCAATCAACACCCTGCGCGCGGCGCAGAGCCTGCACCTGGTTTGCGGCAAGTCCCCCAGCGGATGAAACCCGCAATTCGCAATTGATCTTACGGTTTGTGAGCGGTCTCGGTGAGCAGGACCGTGTCGGGACCGGTCTCTTTGGGCTTGTACTTGGCGATCAATTGGCGTACGTTGGGCTGGTTGGGCTTCAACTCCAACGCGCGGTGCCAGAACTCCAGCGCCTGGTCGCGAAGCTGTATCTCGTTCGGCTCTCCGAGAAACTTGAGCATGTTGATCGAGCCCAGGAAAGCGTACGAGTTGGGCAGCCGCGGGTCATGGCTTAGTGCCACGCGGTAACACTCCGCGGCCTTGTCAAAATCGTGCAAGCGGAAGTAGCAAAAGCCCAAGCCTTCGTGGGCCGACGGCAACTTGGCGTCCATTTTGACCGCCTGTTCGAGCGACATCCGTGCCATCTTCAGGCGGTCCTGGTTCAGGTACGTATATCCGAGGTTGACCAGGATGGCCGGCTGATGGTTGTCGCGCTCGAGCGCCTGCTTGTAGGCGTGGACGGCCTCGTAGTACTTCTGCTGGGCGTCGTACACGATGCCCAGGTTCACATAAGCGTGCGGGCTGTCGGGGTCGATCTCGATGGCCTGTTGATAGCGCTCGACGGCCTGATTGAAATCGCCGACCTCCCAATAGCACACGCCGAGGTTGAGGTGGGCATTGAAGTCGTCCGGTTGCAGGTCGCAGGCGTGCAGATAGGCCTGAATCGCGTCGTGAATCCGCTTGGTGAAGTGGTAAAGCCGGGCCAGGTTCAGCGTATCCACAAACGATTGGGGATTGTGGTGCAGGGCTTCGGCGAAGCACTCGATGGCCCGAGCGTACTCGCCCATCCGCCGGTAGATCACGCCCATGTTGGAGTGGGCGACGGCCAACTCGGGCTCCAACTCGACAGCCGCCTCAAACTCGGCCAGAGCGTTCTCGAGCTGGTCCTGTTCGAGTAGACCCTGCCCGCGCTCGCATCGGTCCGCAGCTTGCCAGTGGCGAATCTGCGCGCAGCCCGCACCGCCAATCAGCAGGACCGTGACCAGGACAACTCGTCCCGGGTTCAGCTTCCAGGCCAACATATCGGATTCCTCACCTCTGATACTGGCATCGGGCCAATTAGGTCACGCAGTTCAACGGAAATCCGCGCCGGCAAGAGGGAACCTATACCGGCAACAGGTTGTGATATCAAGATAGGCAATTACAGGGCTGCTAGCGCTGGTTGCTTTCGTTCGCCGCGAACCATAGTATCCTGGCAAGCCCAAGCCGCGTCCGCTGCCCGACAAGGGCTCTAACCCGGATTATTCATTGTCGGCATCTGTTTTACGACCTCCTTGCGGGTTAAGCTACGGTTGCAGCACAACTTAGCCCAGGACAAGGAGGTCGTTGATGCTCGGACAGACTGTTGCTCAGCTTTGCTTTGATTTCCTCTCCCGATTGCCGATCGTCGTCGAACCGAAAGAGGTCAGCGTCAGCAGCGACACCGGCATTCTGCCCATCCGGCAGTTCGATAGCCAGATCGGCTTTACAGGCCGCTTCATTGCCTGCCTGAACGATCCGCGCGACCCGGATCTGACCAGCTTCGGTCCCTTCCGGTTCGCGCATAACTCGGGGGACTAAGCGTGCCCGTGCCCGCTCCTGGGTCGAGCAGCCTCATACGCCATGGCGGCGTTGCAATTAGCCCAGCCATGAATTCGGCAACCGAGGACTGCCCCCGCCGTTTGCGCTGCTCTGACGACGAGGTGCGGGCTTCGTATCGCTCTTGCAGCTCAGCGCAGTAAGTGAGCAGCCGGTCTGTATCAGTCGAAGTTCGTGTGGCTTCGGTCCTCATCGTCGGTGTCGCCAGCACTTGCCTGTTGGGGTCGATAGCCAAGTAGGTCGGGCCATGCCCGACGCGCTCCACCGCGGAACCGCGCGGCGTGCGGAACCCACCTTACACCCGGGATTCTACCCTGCCACCGCTTCCTTCCGAAGCTTGAAGAGCTCCTTCAGTTCGGACGTTGAAAGCTCGGTCAGCCAGCCCTCGCCGGTGCCGACGACCTTCTCGGCCACCTCCTTCTTGCGTTCGATCAGCTCGTCGATCTTCTCCTCCAGCGTTCCCACGCACAGGAACTTGTGGACCTGGACGTTCTTGGTCTGGCCGATGCGGAAGGCGCGGTCCGGGGCCTGGTTCTCCACGGCCGGGTTCCACCAACGGTCGAAATGGAACACGTGGTTCGCTCGCGTCAGGTTCAAGCCCGTGCCGCCGGCTTTGAGTGACAGGATAAAGACACTGGGACCTCCCCCATCGCTTGAGCGTGGGTGCCCCGCCCTCTCTGAGGGTGGGGGACTGATTCCCTGGGCACCCGGTTTCGTCTTTCCCTTCCGTCCCCCACCCCTGGAAGGGATGGGGCACCCGGCGCCACCCTGGAAGCGTTCAATCATGAGGTCCCGCTTGCGTTTCGAGACGCCGCCGTGCAGGAACAAGACCTCGCGGCCGAAAGTTTCCTGCAGATGTCGCCGGAGGATTTCGCCCATCTCGGCGAATTGCGAGAACACCAGTGCCCGGTCGCCGACCGCGATGATTTCCTCCAGCATCTCGGTCAGGCGGGTTAGCTTGCCGGAGCGCCCGTCGACAGCGGAGTTATCACCCAGGAATTGGGCCGGGTGGTTGCAGACCTGTTTGAGCTTCGATAGCGCAGCCAGGATCATTCCCTTGCGTTGAATGCCCTCGGCGGAATCCAAGGTTTTTTCCGCCTCTTTGACCACGGCGGCATAGAGCGAGGCCTGCTCCTTGGTGAGCGTGCAGAACACCTTCATCTCCAGCTTGTCAGGCAGATCCGAGATGATGGACCTGTCGGTCTTGAGCCGGCGGAGAATGAACGGTTCTGGGGGCACATGGGCCACGCCGCAGACCCACGCATTCGCTGGACCGCCAAGAACATCGTGCTCTGCTGAATCGCTATCGGCTGGTCGATTCAGGCCCAACTGACCCAGCGTTGCGGCGAGGGAATCGAATTGTTGGCCCGGTGGTTTCCTCGGCGACGCCGTCCAGGGCGTTCGTACCCGGGCCTGGTCAAAGCCACGTTGCGTGTGGGGACGGAGGTGTTCCAGCGCTTTTGGTGTTGCCTACGCACCACGATACCAAAGCGTCTGGGGAAACAATGGCACTGGTACGGCTGACCGAACTGAGTGTTTCGTCGGCGCTGCGGTTGATTCGGCGTTCGCTCGAGGCGGTTCGCAACGGTCTGCTGTCGCTCGGCTTGGTGACGCGTCTTCGCGCTGCGGTTCGAGATCCGTATATCCGCGGTTCGCCCAAGCGGGCCCGCGATTGGCCACACAAGAAAAACGAGACGCCCCCCAGCCCCCCGAAATTGCGCAGGCCGACAACCTACGAAAAAGACCGAA